>JBFWJP010000001.1:0-29417 GCA_050253135.1 Desulfurella sp.
GACCTGCGCTTATCTCAAACTCAAAACCTAATTCGTTTTTTATTAGCTCATATACAGCAATTGAAGATGTCAGTATTGCTGGTTGAGCATTTTGTGTCAATAAAAGCTCTTCAGATGGACCATTAAACATCAAATTACTTAAAGAAAAAGACAAAGATTCATCCGCTCTCTTTAATATATTCTTAACGATGCCAAAATTGTCGTAAAGATCTTTGATCATTCCAACAAACTGTGAACCTTGACCTGTAAAAATTAAAAAGTTCATCTTAAGCCCCAAGTTTGTTTAAATTACCAAGAGTAGCTTTGGCCTGTCCTATTATATCACTTATAATTTCTTTTACAGGCTTGATTTCTTTAACTAAACCAGAAATCTGGCCCGCCATAACACTCCCATTTTCTACATCTCCATCCACTACAGCAAGTCGTAACTTACCAGAGCCCAATTTTTCAATTTCCTCTATTGATGCTTCTTGTTTTTCTAACTTTTCAAACTCTCTTGCAAGTTTATTTCTTATAATTCTAACAGGGTGGCCTGTCGATAATCCAGTAACAACAGTATCGCGATCTTTTGCTTTAATTATCACTTGTTTATAATTTTCAGAAGCCTGACACTCAACAGATGCTATAAACCTAGTACCAATTTGAACACCTTTTGCACCAAGTGACAATGCAGCCAAGAAACCTCTCCCATCTGCTATTCCGCCTGCTGCTATTACAGGTATTTTAACAGCATCTACAACTTGAGGCACAAGTGCCATTGTTGTAAGCTCACCTATATGTCCACCAGACTCCATACCCTCTGCGACCACTGCTACAGCGCCTATAGATTCCATGCGTTTTGCCAATGCTACAGCCCCAACTACTGGTATTACTTTTATATTTGCCTCTGCAAAAGCTTGCATGTATTTGCCAGGGTTTCCAGCACCCGTTGTGACAACTTTTACTTTGTGTTTTATAACTAACCTAATAATCTCTTCAACAAAAGGTGAAAGTAGCATTATATTTACACCAAACGGCTTATTTGTCATCTCTTTTGCAAGCAAAATCTGATTTTCCAACCACTCTGGTGTTGCGTGCCCTGCTGCAATAATACCTAGTGCACCAGCTTCACTTACACTTGAAGCAAGTTTTGCATCAGAAACCCAAGCCATACCACCTTGAAATATAGGATATTCTATGCCAAGTATATCGCAAATTTCTGTCTTAAACACTAATTCCTCCTACCACACAATTACGCAAGCACCCCATGTTAAACTTGCGCCAAAACTATTGAGCAAAATTCTATCATTCTTTTTAATTTTCCCCTGCGAATAAGCCAAATCAAGAGCAAGAGGTATTGAAGCAGCTGCGGTATTTCCATGAATATCTAGTGCAATTTGCACTTTATCCATAGGTAAATGTATTCTTTTTGCTACACCTTCTATAATCCTAATATTGGCTTGATGACTCACCATTAAGTCTATATCATTAAAGCTTAAATTACTTCTGTTTAAAGCTTCTTCTGAGACAGCTGCAATACTTTGAACTGCCATTTTAAATGTTTGATTACCAAGCATTTTTATATATATATCATGGTTATCTATTGCTTCTTTTGAACAAGGCGATAAACTGCCACCTGCTGGTATTTGCATAAGATCTGTATAATCACCATCCGAATGCAACACTATATCATATATACCGCTCTCATCATTGCTTGGTTGCAACAACACAGCTGCAGCACCATCACCAAAAATTACGCATGTGCTTCTATCTGTCCAATCTACAAATTTACTTAATACCTCAGCACCTATAACAAGCACATTCTTTGCAGTATTTGATCGTATATATGAATCCCCTACACTCAAAGCATATAAAAAACCACTGCAAGCAGCATTTATATCAAAACAAAAGGCATTTTTTGCTTTAAGTTGCGACTGCACAAATAATGCAGTAGCTGGTAAAATTTTATCTGGCGTGACTGTAGCAACTATTATAACATCAATTTCATCTGGATTAATTACACCTTCGATAGCCTTTTTTGCTGCCATATATGCTAAATAACTTGTGGGCTTATCAGATATATGTCGTTCTTTGATACCTGTGCGTTGCACAATCCATTCATCTGATGTATTAACAATTTTTTCCAAATCTAAATTAGTCAAGATTTTTTCTGGCAAATAAGAACCAATTGAAACAATTTTAGATCGCATTCTCCACCTCTTTTCCAATGTAT
Source organism: Desulfurella sp. (assembly GCA_050253135.1). Classification (GTDB taxonomy): domain Bacteria; phylum Campylobacterota_A; class Desulfurellia; order Desulfurellales; family Desulfurellaceae; genus Desulfurella. The sequence goes on from JBFWJP010000001.1 coordinate 2,213, forward strand.
TTCAGCGCAGAACACTTTTCAATCGCCTCTTCAATTTTTAGATTTACATCAAGGCTTGCAAATTTTGCTGCTTTCAAAATAGCGTTTTTTATAGCATATGCTTTACTTCTGCCATGGCTAATTATGCAAGCACCATTTACACCCAAAAGAGGCGCCCCTCCAAATTCTGCGTAATCTGTTTTTTTCTTTAGCATTCTAAATGCAGGTTTAGATAGCAAATAACCAATCTTATATATCAAGCTTTTAGAAATCTGAGCTTTTAAAAATTCACCTATTATATTAGGCACGGATTCAGATGTTTTTAAAATTATATTACCAACAAAGCCATCGCATACAGCAACATCCACTTTATCTGAAAATATCTCGTTACCTTCAATGTTCCCACAAAAGTTAAGAGTGGAAGATTTTATTAAATCATAGGCTTTAAGCACAAGACTATTTCCCTTACCGGGTTCTGAGCCATTGCTAATTAAACCTACTTTCGGTTTTTGCACACCAAGCATATTCTTAATATAAACAGAACCCATAATACTAAACTCAAGTAAATGAATTGGTTTACAATCTACATTTGCACCAGCATCTAAAAGCAAAACACTACTATTTACTGTGGGCAATAGAGCACCTATTGCTGGCCTTGAAATACCTTTAAGTTTACCTAGCACCACCATAGCAATGGCCATAACTGCTCCAGAGTTGCCCGCGCTAATAAAAGCACCCGCTTTTTTATTTTTTACAAGTTCCATTCCAATATGCATAGATGAATTTCTTTTCCTTATAGCTACACTGGGTTTATCAAACATAGTAACCGCATTAGGAGCATCCTCTATCGTAATCTTCTGTGTTGTGTTTGAACTAAAATCTTTTGCAATAACTTCTATGTTTTTTTCTATTTCACCTTTTTTGCCTACAAGCACTATATCTAAATCAAACTCTTTGGCAGCCAAAAATGCCCCTAATACTACTTCTTTGGGGGCATGATCGCCGCCAAAAGCATCTACCGCTATTGGCTTCATTCTTCAATTTTTAGTATTTCCTTGTCGTTGTAATAACCACAAGATGGACAAACGGCATGAGGTAACTTTACAGCGCCGCATCTTGGACATTTTGATATAGCTGGCATACTAGCTTTTTTATGCGTTGCTCTTTTTGCAGCTCTTGAGTGACAAGATTTTCTTTTTGGTTGGGCCATTTTTAAAACTCCTTTTAATTTATAGTATTTCTAAGGCACTAAAAAAATAAGGTATTTCAAAATCAGTAGATTCTTTAGAATCTGATCCATGAACAGCATTTTCTTCTATATTTTTTGCATAAAGTGCCCTTATTGTGCCCGGTTTTGCATTTGAAGGATTGGTTGCACCCATAAGCTCTCTATAATCTGCAATAGCGTTTTCTTTTTCTAACACCATAACAATAATGCTACCGCTTGACATAAATGTAGTAAGTGAATCGTAAAAAGGTCTATCTTTATGCACAATATAAAAACCTTCAGCCTGTTTTTTCGTGAGACTAATCTTTTTCATAGCCTTAATTTCAAAGCCATTTTCTTCTAAGATTGCTATAATTTTACCGCTATAGCCAGCTTTTACAGCGTCTGGTTTAATGATTGACAACGTCTTTTCCAGCATCTTTTGACTCTCCTTTATTCGCCTGTATTTTAGAATTTGTTGGTTTTGAATTATCTTTGTAATCTGTAACATACCATCCTGAGCCCTTTAACTCAAAAGAGGTATGAGAAATAAGTTTTTTAAGTGAGTTAAGTGCGCCACATATCGGGCATGAATCTGGAGCCTTATCATTCATTTTTTGCATAAGCTCTATAGTTTTGCCACATACAGAACACCTATACTCATAAATTGGCATTTTGACTCACCCTTTCTACCTTTGAATTAAAAACTTGTTCTTCTATATTTAGCTCAAGTGTTTTTATATTAGATCTTTCACCACTTAAAATTTTGATGTCAGACTTTCTTACATTAAAAAAAGAAGAAATTAGCATAATTACAGCCTCGTTAGCTGCGCCTTCTATTGCAGGCTTTGAAACTTTAACTTTCAAATACCCTCCCTTAAACCCACAGATTGAATCTTGTTTTGCATTTGCAATTACTTTCAAACGAACTTTCATAAAAAAGCCAAGTGACAAACTATCATAATTTTTTTTATCAGTCAATACAATACTTGCATAATTTTAGTAAACTCCCTCTTTTTTTAACACAGCACCAAAAGTTTTTACTATAATGATAATATCAAGCCACAATGACCAATTGGTAACATACCAACTATCCATTTTCACACGAAAATCGTAAGTAGTATCATTGCGACCACTTACTTGCCACAGTCCTGTAAGCCCAGGGTTAACCATATAGTAAAATTTGGCATACTCTTTATAATACTTTTCGACTTCTTCTTTTACGACAGGTCTTGGACCTACAAAAGACATTTCATTTTTTATAATATTTATAATCTGAGGCAACTCATCTAGTGAAGTTTTTCTCAAAAAATTACCCACTTTGGTTACACGCGGATCATTTTTGAGTTTAAAGTATTGATTCCACTCTTGCCTTAATTCTTCATTGCTATCAAGTAAATTCTTTAAACGTTCTTGGGCATCTTCATACATACTCCTAAATTTATATATTTTGATTGTTCTGCCATTTTTACCTATGCGTTCATGTTTGAAAAATATTGGTCCTTTCGATGTTAATTTTATAGCGGCACTTATAAATATTAGAGCTATTAAAAAAAACGGCATTGCAAGTACCACTAAAACCAAATCAAATAATCTTTTTAGAAATTTATTTATCGGTGATTCTAAGTTGTTTTTAGTCTGTATGAAAAGCAACTTTTGAGAAAAATAAAAATTTACTTTTGTGTTAAAAATTGATAAGCCTTGAAAATCGGGTATCAATATGACATTTTTAAAGATTGTCTGCAAAGTAGTTAAATCTATTTTTATATTGCAGGATGTAATGACAAAAACAGTATCTATACTATTCAATTTAGCCTCTTGTGATAACTCTATAAAAGATCTTATAACTTTTTTTTCATTTAGCGTTTTAAGTGGAGATTTATTATCAAAAAAAGCTAATGTCTTGTAACCTAAATAAAATTGATTATCAAGCGATTGGCTAAAATTTATAGCCTGATTGCAAACACCACAGATAATAATTTTTTTTTGCCAAAACTTTAGAATATACAAAATTTTTTTAGAAAAAATATGCAAAAGTGAAAACAAAAGTAACCCATAAAACCAAAATAAAAATATCAAAAGCCTTGAAAATAACAAGCTAGATTTAGTAATAGATACTAAGGATAAAATAATGATAACAATTATCGTTAAAGAATTAAAAATTTTCTTTAAATCTTCCCAAACATCGTATCGTTTTGTATAAACCCCTTCGTAATAAAGCAAAAAAAATACTATAAAAAAAACAAAAAAATACTCGTAATAATAAGAAAAGTGCTTTTTATACTGCACAATATTAAAAATATTAAAAAAAATTCGGGTTTGGTGAGCAAAGTATAAGCTTAATACAAAAGCTATAAAGTCAAAAAAAACAATAATTAAAAATGAAATATACTCTTTAGTTTTATTTTTCATAACGATTTTCTAAGAAATCACACAGTGCGTTTTTCCAATCTCTAATTTCTACATTCAAACTATCGCAAATTAATTTATTTGACATAGCGCTAAAAAAGGGTCTATTAGCCTTCAAGTTAAAAATCTGCCTATCAACAGGATATACAAATTTTTCGATTTTTAATTTGGACAATACAAAAGTAGCCCACTCAAACCTTGAACAAAAACCACTATTTACTAGATGATAAAGACCATTTAAACCTTTATCCAGCGAAAAGCTTGTTAAATAAGCAATATCATAAGCATTAGTTGGTATAGAAAACTCATTGTATGCAACTTTTAATATGTCGCTATTTTCACACCAATTGGTAAGTTTTGAAATAAAATTATTCTTTCCATTGCCATAAACCCAGCTTGTACGAAAAATCAAGTAATTGCAACCAGATTCTACCACTAAGCGTTCACCTAAAAGTTTTGACTTTCCGTATTCATTCAAAGGGTTTGTATTATCATTTTCATTATATAAACCAATTTTTATCCCATCAAACACATAATCTGTGCTAAAATGAACCAAAAAACTACCAAACTGCTTAGAAAGAAAAGCCATATGACCTACAGATAAAGCATTAATTTTGAAACCTTCAGCAAAATTAACCTCACATTCATCAACCAGGTTATAAGCAGCTGCATTAATAACAACTCTAGGTTTGTATGCAGAAAAAACCTCTTTTAATTGCAGGTAATTTGTTATATCACACTGTTTTTTATTAAAAGCCGCAAATGTCCTATTTTGCTTGTTAAATTGCTCTTGTAAAGCTTTTGCTAATTGTCCATCGCTACCAAAAATTACTATCACTTGTAAGCCTCAAAATCGATAAATTTTTTAAGTTGTTTATCTTTATCTGAAACAATAGGATCTTTAATCTGCCAATCAATATCAAGTATTTTATCGTTCCATACTACACCATCTTCGCAATTTACACAATACTCACATGAAGCTTTATAGTGAACAATAGCGCTATCACTTAATACAACAAAACTATGTAAAAAGCCCTCTGGTACGTACAGTATGTATTGATTAACATCATTTAACTTAAAAGAAAGCCATTTACCAAATGTGTTAGAGTTTGCCCTTACATCAACTATTACATCTAGTATCTCCCCTTTTACACACCTTACTAGTTTTGATTGAGATTTTGGTTTTCTTTGCAGATGCAAGCCCCTTAAAACACCTCTTTTTGAAAAAGAAAAATTATCCTGGTCAAAATCCTCTTTTATTCCTGCTTCTAAAAATGAAGTTTTTTTGTATGTTTCTAAAAAAAATCCTCTCTCATCAAAAAAAACTTTTGGTTTTATCAATAAAACATTTTGTATCTTACACTTTTCAAACTCAAATGGCATATCTCACCTCTTTTTAAGCAATCTTGTACGCAATAAATTTTAGCAGGTCTTTAAGTAAAAATTCTGGTAGCAAAATCAGATTATTCGACTCAAATAAAAAACTCAATTGATCTGCAATGTATTTAAACCCCTCTTTGGAGGTTTTACCAAAAGCCTCAGTAATCCACTTTTGAGATTTATAAAACTTTCCTACTGCAAGGTAGCGATTAAATTCCTCTTTTAATGAGTAGTTATGCGAGTGGTAAACGCATGCTTTGCTATCATAATACACAGCATACCCAGCTAGCAAAACCTTTGCAGCCATATAGACATCTTCGCCAAAATCCAACTTAGGAAAACCATCCAAACTCTGTATAATATCTTTTTTGTAAGCAGAAAAAGAGTTAGAATTAAACGCTAATCTTACACCGTAGGCTTTTTTAAGAAGAAGCGTTTTTTTTATAGAATAATTTGGGTAATTAAATAGTCTTAAATGTTTTGAAAAAGCTTTGGCATTTTTTTTGGGTAGTTGTCTTCCAAAAGCTATTGCTACATCTTGTTGGTCAAGTTTCTTTACAAGCCTACTAATTGCACCTTTGCACAAAATCGCATCTTGAGTCAAAAACACAACTGTATTAAATTTTGCCAAACTTAGCCCAAAGTTTCTAACTAAACCATGATTAAATTCTTTTTGTTCGATTATATACACATTGTCTGTAAATGCTTTTGCAATTTTTTGCGTATTATCTTTAGATGAGCTATCTATAACAATAATATCTTTTATATCTTCTTGTCTTAACCTTAAAAGTAGTGCTGTTATCGTATCCTGAGCATTCAGCGTTGGGATTACTACAGATACGTCCATAGTGTTTCTTATAACCTATTGATAGTTATTTTTCAAGTAATTTCAGCAATTATTTAAGAAACTAAGGTAAAAGTATTACGCTTGACACAATCGAATTTGTATATTACAATCCTAAAAAAAAGTGGAGGTTTGTATGGCAAAAGTTAGTGTAGATCAAGCAACATGCATTGGTTGTGAAGTATGTGTTGATACAGCACCAGATGTATTTGAGATGGTTGACGGTAAAGCTCAGGTTAAAAACCCAGATGGTGCATCTATTGATGTAATTAAAGAAGCAGCTGAGGCATGTCCAACTGAATCAATTAAAGTAGAAGAGTAAAAAAAAAGGGGGTGATTTTCCCCTTTTTTTATTTTATTATAAATGGGTTATTTATTTTTTCGTGTCTAATTGTAGTTTGGGGACCGTGGCCTGAATAAACTGTAGTGCTTTCATCTAGTGTCAATATTTTATTTATAGAGTTCATTAGAAGGTTGAAATTGCCAGTTGGCAAATCATAGCGCCCAATAGATTCAAAAAACAGCGTATCCCCACTAAATAAGACAGCGTTTTCTTTATTATATAAACAAATAGAGCCTATTGTATGCCCTGGTGTTTCAATAACCACAAATTTAATATCTTGAAGTTCTACTGTATCACCTTCTTTTAATAAAATATCTGCTTGTGGTGATTTTTTTACATCAATCATAAAAATAAACGCATCTTTGTAGGCCTCTTGAAGAAATTGGGCGTCTTTTTCTCCAATAGCAATAGGTATATTAAACATATCTTTTATATCACAATTGGCACCTGTATGGTCAAAATGATAGTGTGTATTTATTACTAATTGAGGTTTTAAACGCTTATCTTTAATAATACTTATTATTTTTTCAGCATCACTTCCTGGATCAATTATAATAGCTTTATTTGAATCATGCACTATGTAGCAGTTTGTTTGCAATACACCTACAACTACAGTTTCTATTTTCATAAGTTTATTATAGCACACAAACAGTTGAATTTGAAATGTTAATTTTATATAATTTATAAAGTTAACAAGTAGGAGGATGGATGAAATTAAGCGCATTATTTGACAAAGCTATTAATTTAAGTATTGAGCCAAGTGATGCTATTGAAATTCTAAAGTTTCCAGACGAGGAGTTTCCAGAATTAATACATTTTTCAAATAAATTAAGAGTGCATTTCAAAGGTAACAATATTAGCTTGTGCTCTATAATAAATGCAAAAAGTGGCCGATGCAGCGAAAACTGCGCATTTTGTGCCCAATCAGCTCATTTTAGCACAAATATAGATGTGTATGATTTTTTGCCTTCTAATACAATTGAGCAAAAAGCTAAAAAAATAGCAAGTTACCCAATAGAACGCTTTAGTATAGTAACAAGTGGACTTAGTTTAAATAACCCAAAAGATTTTAAAAACTTAAAAGAATCAATCGTAAAAATTGCTAAACTTTCATTAATACCCGGTGTATCGATAGGTTTACAAACAAAAAAGCAATTGTTAGAATTAAAAGAAGCTGGTTTAAAAGAGTTTCACCATAACCTAGAAACCTCAAGGGATTTTTTCCCAACGATCTGCACAACGCATAAGTACGAAGAAGATGTAGAAACTATTAGACTTGCTAAAGAATTGGGTTTTTATGTCTGTTCTGGTGGTATATTCGGAATTGGAGAATCCATTGAAGATAGGGTTAGCCTTGCCTTTGAACTAAAAAACTTAAATGTTGATTCCATACCAATTAATTTTTTAATACCTATCAAAGGAACACCATTAGAGAACAAAAAACCACTAAAACCAATTGAAGCATTAAAAATCATTGCTATGTTTAGGTTTGTAATGCCCCAAAAAGATATTAGGGTATGCGGTGGTAGAGAGTTTGTCTTAAAGCAACTACATTCGTTTGTATTTTTTGCTGGTGCAAACGGTATTATGGTTAGTGATTATTTGACTCAAAAGGGAAGAAAAATCGAAGATGATATAGAGCTAATTAACGACTTAGGTTTAAAAATAAATCCTCAACGTTTTTAGTCTCTATGTCTACCTCTGGTAATGAGTTTAAAAAAACCTTACCGTAAGGTTTTGTCAATACTCTGTTATCAGCTATGACTATAAAACCTGTATCATCTTTTGTTCTAATAAGTCTTCCAAAGCCTTGTTTAAATTTTAATACAGCTTTATGCAAAGAGTAATTTAAAAAGGCATTTTGGCCCTTTTTTTCTAAATTTGCATATTTTGCTTTTTCTATAGGATGAGTCGGTACTTCAAAAGGCAACTTTGTTATTATTACACATGAAAGATTTTCACCTTTAATATCAATACCTTCCCAAAAACTACTCACACCAAAAAGAATCGTTTTGCTGTTAAAAAAAACCTTTTGCATATTGTAGTTATCACTGACTCCTTGCTTTAGCACCGTATAACCCAATTTTTTTAAAGAATCCTTTGCCTTATCATACACTTCATTTAGTGTCTTATATGATGTAAAAAGCACTAAAATACCTTTGTGAATCTGCCCTGCTACTGTTAAAATCAATGTAGATACATCATCTGCATAACCATCATTTTGAGGGTCGCGTATATTGTTCACAATAATTAATTTTGCTTGAGATTTGTAATCAAACTCAGTTTTAAATGTCTTTTCAGAAGCTCTATCTATACCTAAAATACCTTTTATAAAACTGAAATCACTATTAATTGAAAGCGTTGCAGATGTAAAAATGACACTATCTACTTTTGGGTAGAGATTTTTCTTTAATAAATCTGCAAAATTTAAGTTAGTAATATTAAACAAAACAATATCTTTAAATTTTTCAAGCCAATAAACAGCTTCTTCATAGTTTTGACTCAAAAATGATTCCAGTATTTTTAAATTTAAGTTAAACTTATCAACAAGAGCTTTAAAATCCACACCTAATTCTATATCTAACTTGTCTTTGTAATTGACAAAATCAAAAACAAGCTGCTTTTGTAAATCTAAAACTCTAATTAAAAAATCTTTTGCATACTTCTCATCATATGTAGTACTGTAATCAATAATACTTGCAAGATTGATCAACTCATCTTTTAGCTTATCCATAGTCTGAGTAGTTTTGGTTATTAGCTCAAACAATTTTAACTTGCTAATGACACTAAAAAAATTTCTAATCAAATTGAGCTGGTCGTAAAAATTAAAAGATATTGTTGCAAAACTCGTTAAGTTTTTTTCAATATTATGCGCTTCATCAAAAATCAGTACATCAATCGCATCAAAAATCTCTCCAACCTCAAATAAATCACTAAAAACTAAATGGTGATTAGTAACAACAATATCTGCATCCTTTAGCCTTGCCCTTGCATTAAAGAAAAAACAATTTCTATACTGGGGGCAAAAACGACCCATGCATGAATCTTTATCAGATTTAATTTGCTCAAATATATCCTCTTGCCAAAAATCAAACTCATCTTTTGTTCCATGTTTGAGATTTGCCAAAAAGGCTTTTGGGTCTTCTATATTACTAAAAATACTGGAAGCATATGCATAAAATTTCCTTTTGCAAGCATAATTTTGTCTTCCAAGGGCAATATCAAACACAATATCTTTAAAAATTTCTTTAATTACTGGTATATCCTTTAGTATGAGTTGCCTTTGGAGATTAATCGTGCTTGTTGCTATGACTATTTTTTTATTAAAATTCTTTGCAAACAAGCTACTTGCAACCAAATAGGCAAAGCTCTTTCCGATACCTGTTGGCGCTTCGATTAAACCTATCTGACCATTTATCATCAAATCATATACGTCTTTTGACATTTCAATCTGTGATAATCTTTTCTCGTAGCTTTTTACTTTTGAGCTTAATGCTTCAAAAACCTCATCTATGTCCATAAAACTAATCTAGATTAAAACATTTTTTATGTCAATAGTAATGCTTGAAAGTAAACTAAAAAGTGGTAATATTGTAAAAAAAAAGGGGGTATGATGTCAAAATTAATTTTAGTAAGACATGGCCAATCAATCTGGAATGATAAAAATTTATTTACAGGGTGGGTAGATATACCACTTAGCCAAAAAGGTATTTTTGAAGCACTAAACGCTGGTGAAAAACTCTCAAAATTTGATATTGATATAGCATATACTTCAAAACTGGCGAGAGCTATAGAAACGGCTTTGATCATTTTATCTAAAATCGATACCCAAAAAACGCCTATTATAGTCCACTTTAAAGGAAAAATGAAAAAATGGTCAAATTACGCAAACAATATAAAATCTATACCAATAATCCAAAAAAAAGCGTTAAACGAACGCTACTACGGGTTACTGCAAGGTTTAAATAAAAAAGAAGTAGGAATAAAATATGGTGAACAACAGCTTAAACTTTGGCGCAGAAGCTTTGATGTAGCGCCTCCTGAAGGTGAATCATTAAAAGATAATTTAGAGCGTACTCTACCCTTTTTTAAGAAAAGAATTATACCAGATTTGGATAATAATAAAAATGTTCTTATCGTAGCCCACGGAAATAGCCTAAGGGCTATAACAAAATACATCGAAAATTTAGACGAACAACAAATAATAAAAGTAGAAATCCCAACAGGAACACCTATTGTCTATAATTACGAAAACAAAATTTTTAAAGATAAGGTTATATTATGATTAAGAAATTAAAAGAATCAGCCAAAATTAACAAAATTGATGTAATTGAAACCGAAAGCCTTGATTTTATTGGAAAATACAAACTTGATATAACCAAAGAATACGATTGTAACAATGATGTAGGCTTTGTTAAAGCTTTATGCGTAAGTGCTGATAGCGCTCAAACAATAATCGATATTGATAAAAAAGAGAAATTAGACAAAATTATGAAAACACAGAACCTTTATATAGTCTTTAGTGCACAAGACATAAAAGAAAATCTAATAGATGCCTATAAGTTTGCAAAACAAAAAAAAGAAAGCGCTTATTATATTTTTATTTCTCAAGAAAGCAAAACAGCAGATATAGAAAAAACTCTTGTAAGTGGTGTACAAGGACCAAAAAAAGTAGTTTTTGTATGCGTAAAATAATTGATTATTCAAGCGATATAGGCTTATACATTAAATCAAAAAATATTGAATCACTTATAAAAGAAATTATTTACGGAATGTTTGAGTATCTTGTGGACAAAAACAAAAATCTAAAGAGTGAAACAAAAAAAACACTAAGCTGCCTTATCGAAGGCAATATTGAAGATGGTATTGTTGATGTTTTGAACTTTTTTTTAAAAACTTTTTATATTGAAAAACTCATACCCTACAGAATTTATATTAAAAAAACAAACAGTGGTGGGTTTAGTATAAAAGCCCTTATGGGTGAGTTTCAGGGTAATTTAAAAAATTATATAAAAGCAGCTACATACTGTGAAAATAAAATAACACAAAACAACAATACACTAACATTTAAGGTAATTTTTGATGTTTGAAGTTCAAAAAGTAACAGATTTTTTATACAAAATAAAAACCAGCACAGTTGATATTGATATTTATGCAAACGAAGCAATTTTTAAAAAATTGCAAGAAGATGAAACATTAAAACAAGCGTTTTCTATTACTCAAATGCCAGGCATAAAAAAAGTGATGCTAATGAGTGATGCACACCAGGGCTATGGTTTTCCTATTGGGAGTGTAGCAGCTTTTGACTACGAAGAAGGTGTAATTTCACCAGGCGGTGTAGGATACGATATAAACTGCGGCGTTAGAGCAATTAGCATAAATGCTGAATTAGATGAAATACAAAAACACGCTGAAACAATTTTATATGCACTCTACTCACAAATACCCAAAGGTGCGGTAAGTGATAAAGCAATTTACTATTTAAACGATAAAAAACTCAGGCAAGTAACATTTGAAGGGGCACGTTTTGCAATACAAAATGGCTTTGGAGAAAATCAAGACCTTCAGGCAATTGAGGACAACGGTTGTATTGAAGTCCTAAAGGATTGTTTAACTAAAGACGCAATTGAAAGAGGAAAAACAGAACTAGGATCTTTGGGTAGTGGAAACCATTTCCTAGAAATTGATAAAGTTGAAGAAATTTATGATGAACAAATTGCATCCGAGTTTGGCATCTTTTCGCATCATCCTATATTGCTCTTGCATACAGGTTCAAGAGGGCTTGGACACCAAATTGCAATAGATTACCTTAGGTTATTTAAAGATATCGCTAATCGCAAAAATCTATCATTTCCAAACAAAGAGCTCACAAGCCTACCCTTTTTAGATGAACTAGCTCAAAGTTACTTTGAAGCAGCAAACCAAGCTGCTAACTATGCGTTTGCAAATAGACAGATTTTAGGGTTTAGAGCTATAGAAATTGTATTCAATTGTATCAAAAAACCAATAAATTACACATTGATTTACGACATAGTTCATAATATAGCCAAGATCGAACAACACAGCTTAAACGGTAAAAATCAAAAGTTAATTGTACACAGAAAAGGTGCAACAAGAGCATTTTATGCTGGGCATCAATATTTAAAAAATTCGCGATATTTTAATATAGGACATCCTATAATTATCCCAGGCACAATGGGCAGCAGTTCATATATTTTGGTAGCCAAAGACTCAGATCAAACATTAAACAGTATATGTCATGGTGCAGGTAGGGTACTAGGCAGAAGACAAGCTGTAAAAACTTTAAAAAACCAAGACTTAATTGCACAATTGAAGCAAAAAGGTATATCACTTTTAGGTGAATCCAAAAAAAGCTTACTTGAAGAAGCACCATCTGCTTATAAAGACATCGATATAGTTATAGATATAGTTGAAAAGGCTAATCTCGCAAAAAAAGTAGCAAAATTGAAACCCTTTCTGGTACTAAAAGGCTAATTTCTATTTTTTATTTTTCTAAAGTATTTAAAAAATCACTAATTAAATTCACCAATTCTTTAAGCTTTTTCTGTAAATCTCCCTTACATCTTCAATCTTTACAGGCCTTGGGCTGCACACAAGCAGTCTTTGCACCTGCATAGCTGCTTGGGATAATTCTTCTATATCTTTTTCACTAAAGCCTACAGCTTCTATACCGGAGGGGAAATCTATATCTTTCATTAGCTCTAAAACGGCTTGTTTGGCTAAATAAGCACCTTCTATATCAGACAAACCATCTGTGTTTTTGCCCATTAGCTTTGCAATTTTTTTTAGCTTAGCTGCACTTGTTGGTATGATAAACTCTAGTGCTGCAGGAGCTGTAACACAAACGGATATGCCATGGGGTAACTCGTGGTTTCTTCCAGCTAAAGGATAAGCCAAAGAGTGCGGAATATGAACACCTGCATTACCAAATGCACCGCCCAAATGAGCAGCCAAAAGCATATTGCTCCTTGCTTCTAGATCATAGGGGTTATGACAGGCCCTTCTTAGGTACTTTCCAATAAGCTCAATGCTTTTTTCTACAAACAAATCCGATACAGGGTTTGCGCCAATATACACTGGCCTTTTATCGGGTGAGTCAGGTCTTTTTCTTGCATAGTAGGGCAGGCTTGTATAGGCTTCTATAGAATGAAGCAAAGCATCCATGCCCGTAGATGCAGTGTAGTAGCTAGACAGCGTTACAGTCAAAACCGGATCAAGCAATGCAAGGCTTGGCAGCAAGTATTGATGGGATATACCAACCTTTAGCTTTTCTTTTTCTAGATCCACTATAGCAACAGGTGTATTTTCGCTATCTGTACCTGCAGTTGTAGGAATGGCTATAAGGGGTTTTAGTGGTCCTGGTACAGTTTTTCCAAGGCCTGTTGGTGGTGCCACATAGTCTTTAAAGTCTTGCGTTGGGTAAGTGGTGTAGAGGTTAAGCATTTTGGCTGTATCTATAGATGAGCCACCGCCTACACCAATAAAACCATCGTAACTACTGCCTTTAATGGATTCTAAGCCTTTCATAAAAGCAGTATCTATTGGCTCAACAGGAGAAGAATCAAATACATCAAAGCCTACGCCTGATTTTTCCAGGCTATCTTTTATTGTAGATAGTATATCTGTGTTTTTGCTTATATTTTCATCTGTAACTATAAGTACTTTTTTTGCACCCATCCTTTTTGCTTCATAGCCTACTTCACTTGCAACGCCTTCACCAAACTTTACTTGAACGTTTCTAACCGTAAAGACTGTATCGTTTGGGGAAATATAATTAAGCGACATATTAGCCTCCTAATTTTTATATTTTTTAGCAACAATATCATATAAACCAGCGTTTTTTAACAAATTAATAGGCACTAAAAAGGTAGCTGTAACTGTGCCTGGCAGCCTTCCTATTTCAATTGCCCCCGTTATTGTTGCCCTATTTTTAACTTCTGGTACGGAAATACAAAGTACTTTAGAAGCTCGCTCTAAAGCATTGTCAACTGCTTCATTGATATTTGCACCGCTGCCTACAAATGCTACTGGTAAAGACTCTTCAAGTTCACTAATACCCCAAACAGAAGCTAATTTTTTTACCAACTCGTTTTCTTCGCATGAAAAGGGCTTTGCTAGATAGGGTAGATCTTCGACATTTGGTAAAATAATGGGACCTTCAATTGATACGTTTTTTAAAACCTCTACCTGCAAGACTGTAATACCAGAAACGTCTGTTGTGTGGCCTGCTATTTCTCCATCACCCTGCATAGCGTGCATATCACCTAAATATATGCCAGCCCCTTCTACTTTAACCGGTGCTATAACAACTGCATGCTCTCTAACCTTGTTTATATCCATGTGACCATCTGTGCGCATAGATAGTTGATCTTTTTTGATTGCATACTCATGGGGCGCATCAATTAAAAATTGTCCAAAATCACCTGCATTATGTGAATCTGGCATTTTAATAGAAGGTGTTGTGCCTAGCTGACCTAGAAATGGTCTTAAGCGAGCACTTAAGCCTACAATATCTGCTTGGGCAAATACAACAATGGGGTTTTGTATTGAGTTATCCGGTGTTTGCATGTAGTATTTTGCATCTTTTGCAGCAATTTCTGCAGCTTGCTTGTTAAGCGTAACACCTACCTTGTAATTTTCATCAAAGGCTATTGTATATCCATTTGTAAAATCAAAAGGTGCAATACTTTCACCGCAAACTTTACATTTTACAGCATCTTTTACTATACCTTCTATAATAGTTTCTGGGTAAAGCGTGCCACACTTTGGGCACTTTGCAGCAACAAAAGGATCACCCAAAAACCTTCCTTCAATAACTTTTTCGTTACCCGAAGAAGTTACAATTGAAGTAACTTTTATTGATTGAATTTTTATAACTACACTATCACCTACTTTTGCACCCTCTATATAAACAGGTTTTGTTACCTCATGCCCTCCACGGATTGCCGGTGTTATCATGGGTCCCCAACAACCTGGTGCCGTATTTGCAACAATATATCCGCCATTTTCTACAGGCCCAAGCATTTGACTGCTTGGGTCTAAAATTCCATTTGTGAACTCATTTACATACACTACCTTAGATGCCATATTACCCCCTTTTATTCATAGTACTCTGGTGCTAATTTTATAGTCTTGAAAAATTCCGGATCATGCCCAAACCAAATCTCAGCATTTTCTGCCTTTGCTAGCTCACCTAGTGATTGTACAGAGTAGGCTGCATCTGCAAAGTTAAGGGCAAAACCAGATGGTATATTTTTTTCAAAGTTGTCTTTGAGATAAATTGAGTCACCAGTTAGGATTACGCTTTTGTGCTTTTTTAGCCTTACTAAAACACTTTGGTGGCCTGGTGTATGTCCTGGTGTAGGAATAATGAATACTGCACCGTTAAACATACTTCTAAAACCTCCGCTAAGGATTTGTACTTAAAAAATAATTCAATATTAACTTATTTCAAGTAAAAATGGTTTTTATAGCTTTTTTTAAAAGCATTGACCTTTTAGTACTTTTGGGTATGATATGAAAAAAAGGAGTGACTATGGACTTTAAAGAACTCTGCAAACAAACCGCACAAAAATTTCTTGATTTACAAAATAAAGAAGAAGAAATTAAAAAAATTGCAACAGTCATATTTGATGCACTAAAAAATGGTAACAAACTACTGATTTTTGGAAATGGAGGATCTGCTGCTGACGCTCAACATATGGCAGCAGAACTTGTAGGACGCTTTCTCAAAGAAAGAAAAGCTTTAAGTGCTATTGCACTAACAACAGATACTTCGATTCTAACAAGTATATCAAACGACTATAATTTTGATGTAATATTTGAGCGTCAAATAGAAGCACTCGGTAAAAACAAAGATGTAGCCTTTGGGATATCAACAAGTGGTAACTCAGAGAATGTGTACTTAGGTTTAAAAAAAGCTAAACAGTTAGGATTAACAACAGTTGCCCTGTTGGGCAAAAATGGTGGCAAAATTAAAGATATCGCAGAAATTAATTTGATAGTTAAGTGCGATTATACACCTACAATACAAGAACTGCATATTTTTATTATCCATAATATTTGTAAAATGATAGAGGATCTATGGACAAAATAAAAACATTTTCACAAATAAAAGAAACAGTAAATTCTCTAAAAGCTCAAAACAAAAAAATAGTTTTTACAAACGGCTGTTTTGATATAATTCATGCAGGTCATGTTGACTACTTAAAAAAAGCCAAACAGTTGGGCGATGTGTTAATTATAGGTCTAAATTCAGATAGTTCAATAAAGTCCATAAAAGGGGAAAAAAGACCCATAAACAATCAAGATGACAGGGCAGCTATTTTAAGTGCATTTTATTTTGTTGACTATGTAGTTATTTTTGAACAAGATACACCTTACGAACTAATAAATGTAGTTAAACCAGATATCTTGGTAAAAGGCTCAGATTGGCGTAACAAAACTATAGTAGGCTCAGACATTGTAGACAATACTGGTGGCAGGGTAGTATTAATTGAGTACTTGGAAGGAAAATCAACCACCGCAACTATAGAAAAGATCTTAAAAAATTATGGATGTATTGAATAATTTTTTGGGTTACCTAAAAGGCACTTATCAATCAAAACAAACTATACAATCGTACTTTTTAGATGTATCACAATTTATTAGGTATACTAAAACATACAAAGTTAGCGAAAATGACATAAACGCATACATTTTATTTTTAAGTAAAAGCAAAAAAAAACCTTCAACCATAAAACGCAAACTTTCAGCTTTAAGTGTATTTTATGACTATTTAAAAAAAAGCGGTATTTATAATTTTGACTTTGATTTAATTGCAAGGCCTAAAACCTCAAAACCTTTACCAAAATTTTTAGACATAGACGAAACAATTAATCTTATAGAAAATATCCAATCTTTAAGAGATAAATCAATTATGTATTTATTGTACACAAGTGCACTTAGAGTTTCAGAACTGGTAAACTTAAACATAGAAGATATAAATTTTTCAAACAACACAATTTTTATTACAAGAAAAGGCAATAAACAAATGAGTATACCAACAAGTTCAAAAACCATAACAATCTTAAAAGATTATATAGGGGATAGAAAAACTGGGCCTGTGTT
This sequence comes from Desulfurella sp., assembly GCA_050253135.1. GTDB lineage: Bacteria > Campylobacterota_A > Desulfurellia > Desulfurellales > Desulfurellaceae > Desulfurella. The sequence goes on from JBFWJP010000001.1 coordinate 19,505, forward strand.
TTTAAATAAATACAATAAGCGCTTAACTACTCGCTCAATTGAAAATATTGTAAAAAAACATGCAAAAAATATACTTCTAAAAGACATCTCGCCTCATACCTTAAGACATTCCCGGGCTACGCATCTTTTAAACAATGGAATGGATCTAAGAATCCTGCAGCGCTTTTTAGGTCATTCATCTATACTTGCAACACAAGTATACACGCACCTATCGCTGCAGGATTTAGTTAGAGCCTATGATATATTTCACCCTTTAAGTAAAAAATAATTACTTTTTAAAGCACAAGTACCAATCTATGCACTCATAGTTTTCACTTAACCTCTGTTTTGCGCCATCAACAGTTAATGGTGCCCCAACAATAACTTTCTCTTCGTCAAATTCCCATACTTGCTTTGAGCTTACCCAATTTGCTGGTGTAGCTACTTTATCGGAATCTGTTTTTTGAAGTGCTTCCAATAGTCTAATAATTTCTTTAATGTTCCTGCCGTTTGTTAAAGGATAGTAAAGAATTGCCCTTATAATGCCATTTGGATCAATAAAAAATACTGCTCTTACAGTTGCAGAACCACTTGCTTTAGGATGCAGCATACCATAAAGAGAAGCTACTTTACCCATAGGGTCGCCTACAACTGCAAATTGTATCTTTTCGTTGGCTTTTTCTTCAATGTTCATTATCCAAGAAATGTGTGAATAAATAGAATCTACAGATAAGCCTAAAACCTCACAATTTCTTTTTTGAAATTCACTGTAGGCTTTATTAAATGCAATAAATTCCGTAGTGCAAACCGGTGTATAATCGGCTGGATGCGAGAAAAAAACAACCCACTTACCTTTAAAATCGTCTGGAAAATTGATAGCACCTTTTGTAGTTTGGGCTTGAAATTCAGGCGCTTTTTCACCAATCAATGGTAATCTCGACTCATCCATAACATACCTCCTTAAAATGATTATCGTTTTTATAATTTTATTTATATACTTAAATAATTTATATGTCAAGTTAAATTTATTTTAAAGCTTGACATTTTTAATAATTAAGTTATCTTACTAGAAAAAAGGAGGAAATGTAATGCTGGTTAGAGATTTTATGACAAAAAATGTTATAACCGCACTTGTAGATGAAAAGGTCAGCGACGCTATTACCAAAATGAAAGAAAATAACATAAAACATTTACCGATTATTGAGAAAGACAAAATTTTTGGGATTGTTTCTATCAAGGAAATAGAAGAATATTCTCCATCAAAAGCAACTTCACTTGATATCTTTGAACTACATTACCTACTATCTAAAATAACTCTAAAAGAAATTGCAAGGCGCGATGTTATAACAATAACACCAGACGTCCCTATTGAAGAAGCTGGTGCTATAATGTACAAAAATAGAATTGGATCTTTACCAGTTTTAGAAAATGGAAAGCTAGTAGGAATAATATCAGACCGCGATATTTTTAAACTCCTTATTTCTATAACTGCCGCTCAATCAAAAGGTACAAGAATATACACACAAATCTTAGATACTGCAGGGACAATTGCAGAAGTTGTAAATATTATTAGCAAATTTAATACTAAAGTGCATGCTATTTTTACATGTTATGAAAATGCACCAGAGGGAAAAAGAAATGTTGTAATCAGAACAACAGATATAGCAGATATAAGCGAGTTGGAAAAAGAATTAAAAGAAAAATATGCCTTTGTTCTGATTCAAAAATTTTGATAATTTGATGTAAGATTTTCTAACAAGCCATAATCAGTTAAATCGGCTTTTATTGGCGTTATGGAAACGTAGTTATTTTCAAGCGCCCAAAAGTCAGTACTTTTTGAATCATTGGTCTTTATTAAGTGTCCGCCTATCCAAAAGTATGAGTTTTTTCTTGGATCTTGACGCCTTATTATGTTTTCTTGGTATATGCGCGATCCCTGCTTTGTAAATGCAATGCCTTTTATGTCTTCTAATTTTTTATTTGGCACATTAACATTTAAAATTGTGCTGTTTGGTAAATTTAAAGTATTTACCAACCCTATAAGTTTTTCTGTATAAAAAAAAGCACTTTCAAAATATTTTTGATCCTCATCGATGCATGCAAGACTAACAGCAAAGGATTTTATGCCAAGTAACCTTGCCTCAAAAGCAGCTGCTACAGTGCCTGAGTATATTACATCTTCACCTAAATTTGCACCATCATTTACACCAGAGATTACAAGGTCAGGCAAATTATCTTTATATAAATACCTAATAGCCATTAAAACACTATCTGCTGGTGTACCATCTATAGCATAGATATTTTCTTCTACTTTTCTAAGTCTTAGTGGTCTGTGTAGTGTAAGGGAGTGACTTGAGCTGCTTCTGTTTCTATCTGTAGTTACTACAAATACTTCATTATTGTATTTTAATAAATACTCTCTTAATCTTCTTATGCCTTCAGAAAAAAAACCATCATCATTTGTAAGCAATATTCTCATCAATACCTCAACCATTTTATAAAGGTAATTTAATTCATTGTCAAGTTTTTCTATTAAATTGATATTAGATATGGTATAATAATAAAGATGAAAAAGGTGTTGCTTATTTACAAAAAACTATCCACATACGGCGGTACAGAGCGCTATATAATTCATACTGCTTTAAAATTAATAAAAAAAGATTACAGCGTAAAAATACTTACCTCTGAAATAGAAAATGTTAATACATCTGATTTAGACATAAAAGTTGCCAAAATCCCACATTGGCCTAATTGGCTTAAGTTATTAAGTTTTACTTTATGTAGCTATATATATCAAAAAAAATATGCTAAAGTTGGCTACATTTCCTTTTGTTTTGGCAATAGCATAGGCTGTGATATACTAAGGGTAAGTGGTGGTACGCATAAAGATTATGTAAAACAAGCATACCTTAGACATACGAGTAAATTATCCCTACTGTATGCGAAAATCAAACGCAATCTTTCTTTGTATCACTGGATGCTACTGTATATTCAAAAAAAAGCATTTACAAACAAAAATACAAAATATTTTATTGCACCTTCTACTTTAGTAAAAAAACAACTTATAGACTCATATAAAACTGATGACTCAAAGATTATCGTTCAGTACAATAAAATTGATTTAAATCGTTTCAATACAGAAAATAGAAACAAAAAATTCTTAAGTTTATTAAATTTACCTGAAAATAATTTTCTCTTTTTATACGTATCAACAAATTTTTGGCTAAAAGGGTTCTTTTATTTATTAGATGCTTTTAAAATGGCATGCAAAGATGAAAAATTCTTAAAAAACAGCCACTTAATAGCTATAGGTCAAAACGATATTAAAAAATTTAAAACAAAAGCAAGCAAGCTACAGATAGAAGAAAAAATAACTTTTTTAGGCAAAAGAAGCGATTTAGAAAACTTCTACAAATCAGCGGATTGTTTTGTTTACCCAAGCTTGTATGACAGCGCAGGCTTTGTAATAGAAGAAGCCCTTGCCTGTGGTTTACCTGTTATTGCTAGTAAGTTTGCAGGTTATGGTGAACTTGTAGAAAAAGCTAATGCTGGTGTTGTAATTGACCCAACAAATATTAATGAGTTTTCAAAATCTCTATTGGATTTTTTTTATAAAAGCAAAGAAGAGTTAAATAAGCTTTCTTGCAATGCATCTAACTTTATGATAGAATTGCATAATACAAAAGATGAAGACATTCTTGATAGATTTAGATAAAACACTTTATAAACCTCAAACAGGTATATTTGAGGAAATAAACAATAATATAGAAAAATTTATGGTAAAGTATTTAAACCTTCAAAAAGAATTTATAGAAAGTTTAAGGTTGCATTATGTTAAAACTTACGGTTCAACACTTATGGGTTTAATGAAAAATTATAATGTCGACCCATATGTTTTTTTGGATTTTGCACATAGTGTAGATTTATCAACCATTAAATCAAACAACATTATAAAAGAAAAATTAAAATCATTAAAAGGCAGAAAAGTTATTTTCACTAGTGCGCCTAAAAAACATGCTTTAAACGTACTTGATCGTTTAGAGGTTTTAAATGAATTTGATGACATTTTTGATATAATTGAAGCAGAATTCATTGCTAAACCAAACAAAGAACCCTATATAAAAGTAATACAAAAATTTCCGTCGAAACTTTACACAATGATTGACGATATGGAACAAAATTTGATTACAGCAAAATTGTTTAATTTTAAAACAATACTTGTTAACAAAAACAAGTCAGATCAAGTGGATTTATGCGTAGAAAGCTTTGAAGAAATACCCTTAGAGTTTTTATAGTAAACACAAAACTTCCCTTATTACACTTGCTGCAACAATCGATGAAACACCACTTACATCATATTGGGGTGATAATTCAACTACGTCGCATCCAACTATGTTTAAAGCACTCAATTTTTTTAGACAGTCAATTAACTCTTTGTATGTAACGCCACCTGGCTCTGGCGTGCCCGTTCCAGGAAAAATCGAAGGGTCTAAAACATCTAAATCTATAGTGAGATAAACAGGTTTACTGCCAATTTCATCTACATAATTTTGGATTTTTTCAAAATTAAACAAGCAGAGATTTTCTTTTCTATATGGGAGATTTAAATCTGTACTATTTAAACTTCTAATCCCAGCTTGATAAACATTTTCAAAACCAACTACTTCCGATATACGTCTAATTACACTAGCATGCGAAAGTTTTTCTGAGCGATACGAGTCTATCAAGTCACTGTGTGCATCTAAGTGCACAACTGCAAGGTTTTTATGTTTTTTACTAAACGTCTTAACTAAAGGGAGACTAATTAAATGTTCTCCACCAATTGATAAAAGCTTTTTTTTGTTTTTAATCAATTTGAAAGAAAATTTTTCTACAATGTCTAAAACAAGTTCTTTATCTCCAAATGGCAAAGGCATATCGCCCACATCGCATATCTTTTTTTCTCTTAAGTCTCTATCAAAATATGGTGAATAGGATTCTATTCCGTAAGAATTTTCCCTAATGGCACCTGGGGCAAATCGCGATCCTGGTCTAAAACTGGATGTGCCATCATATGGCACACCCACTAAAATTATATTTGCTTTTTCAAAACTTGAAGTAGCGCAGTAGTATTTCATTTCCACCACAACACAACACAGGCAAAGGCACAACCATTTTTTTCTACGATGTGTTCAGCAGAAATGCTTACGATTTTTTCAATCTCATAACCACGCTTTTCCATGCCCCATTTTGCCATTTCGATAACTACTTTTTCAGCTTCAATTTTTGAAATATCGTAATCTTCGTATTCCATTATTAAGCCATTTTTTGTTTTATCTTTAGGTATAGCAGCGGCTACAGCAGCAGAGATTTTCTGACCTTCTTTGTTAGAAACAATAGATGCGTAAGCCACAGGTACAAGCGCACCAAGTGGTAACTTAATGTTTTCTTGGTATTCGCAGTTTGGTGGCAAAATTGAGCTCATTTTGACAAGGTTGGTATTGCCTATACCACTTTCAAGTAAAGCTACATCAAACGCGTTTAGCAATGTCAATCCTTCAGCATTTGACGATGAAAGTTTATAGATATTCGGCACAGTTAAAAAGATATTGTTCATTGCTCTACCACCGAATTACACTGAGCTTTATATGTAAAATGTTCTAAATCAAGCACGCCCCGCAACACCTCTTGCTCTTTAGTGTATAGTGGTTTGAGCAAATTTTTAAGGTACTCGTGTGCTTTCCATGGATCTGCAGAATCCCCACATGTAAAGAAATCTATCGCCGCATAGCCATATTCCGGCCATGTGTGAATAGCTAAATGAGATTCAGCTATTATAACAATACCGCTTACGCCAAAAGGTTGGAAAGTACGAAAAGAAGAAGAAATCACAGTAGCATTCGCAGCTTTTGCTGCATCATTTAAAAATTTTTCCAAAGCTACTACATCATTTAAGATGCCCTTATCACAGCTAAAGTACTCCGCTAAAATATGCCTCCCGAGTGCCTTCACCCATGTGCCCTCCTTCAAACAAAAAATTTTACTACGTTCTTTTTCTGTGCATTTATTGCACTAGCAGGCTTTTTTAACATTTATTTGCTAAAATGTCAATAGTGTATTTTGACTATTTGCAAAGCAAATTCTATTGACTCACATAATATACAAAATCAATCCCAGCTTTATCTAGCTTTGTTGCATTTGCTGCATCTACTGAAACCGCGTAGGTATAGGTAGCAGGTTTGCCGCTTGCTGCACAAGCAGGTGCAATATTTGTGGATGTAATTGTAATGCCTACACTGTAATAATCATTTGCATTGTTTAATTTGCCAAAGTTTATCGTTATATCTGGGCTGGCATTGAGACAATTACCCCAATACTGAGTAGGGTTTTGTCTTTTTGTTTGAAAACAGTTATTAATAACATAACTACCGTTTGGCAAATTTGGGTTTTGACCCCAATACAGTGCATCTATAATAACTTCTGCGCCTCCAATAGCTGCATCATGTGCACTGCTGTATTGCTTATACATACCACTTATTTTTGTGCTCTCAACCACAAGCCAAAGTAAAGCACCAATCAAAGCTAAAGCCATAAAACTAAGTAAAATGGATACAATTAAAGCTATGCCTTCTTCACTGGTTCTTTTCATTGTTTTAAGTTCCTTGGTACAATTGATAATTTTATTGCCTTCCATTGATAATGCACTTGATTGCCAGCTGGCACAAAAGAATCTAAAATGCCTGTATCGGTATCACCTAAATCAATCTTGTTTTGATTAGTGTATTCTGGGTTGAATTTGCCAGACTGTTGGATAATAAAAATCCTCACCTCTTGGGAATTTTGAGAATCAATAACACTGGGAAGAGAATTTTTGCTAGTAAACCATTTACCATTGCTTTTAATGGCAACTTGAAATTTTGCCACGCAATCCAAAAGCGGTTGTTTATTCATCCCGCCGTTTGCTTGATTAATAGTGGCCCTGTATAGCTCGTATGTAGAAGGCTCGCAAAACTTTGGCAAACTGGTATTATCCAAAAAATAATCCACACGGTTAAACGGCATACTCAAGGTTGTATCTGGGTCTACACCATAAATTATATACGTATAATCCGATGGTGGTATGTTGGCGTTTGCAGGCAGTGTACTTAATTTAAAGGAGTAAAGTCCGTTTGATTTTGCATATAAATCACGCTTGTTTAGTATTATCACGTAATCATTGTCGTCTTTGCCTTTTGTAAAGTGGTAATCAGATTCATTAGCTGGCCAACCTAAATTGTCTGTGTATCCTTGTATCTGCCAACTAGAACCATCGTAGTACATTATACTCCATTTTTTAGAAGCACTGTTAATGTTTGCTAAGCAAGAGCGTATGACTAAATATGAGTTATTATTGTATGTGCCAATTTGGTACGGCCATGGTATGCCTGGCGCTACATTGTAATTTTTTGCCGGAGAAGAAACTGCCTCATTGTAATTGCTTGAGTCCACACCATTTGGTATGCTTTGCGTAAGACCATAGCCAGCCATCTCGCAATCGTACTTTAATAAAGCCGTACCCATAAGTGTATTTATTTGCGATTTTGTTGTGCTTGAATGGTAAAATGAAAGTTTTAAAACTTTTACAAAAGTATAATAACCTATAGCTAAAGCTGCCATTACTATAAACAGTGTAACAATAATTTCGATTAAGGTAAAACCTTTTTGGCGATAACTCATTGGTTCCTCACAACGATAATTCTTGTGGTATGTTCTGGTTTTCCTTTGTATGTCCAGCTAAAATTTGCTACGCAAATGGTATTTGAACCCTGATCTTGCTTTGTAGTTTGAATTGTATAGCTTGGTATATACTTTTGCATAGTCGAGTTTGTTATGTTTATTACTGTAGCTGAAGCATAATTGTCACAAAGAGCAATGTTTGATTCTATATCGTTTCTTTTTTGCTCAATAATTTTTAGCAAAGCATTTCTTATTTCATTTTGTACTTCTGTGTTCATACTTAAGTTTAAAGCGCCTAAAAGACCAAGTAGAGCAACAAGCAGTATAAACAAAGCAATAATTGCTTCTATTAACGAAAAACCACTGTTATTGCGCGCAGTTTGTGCCATTGTAAACTCCAGAAATTATTCTTGTAAAAGAAACACTGGTGCAATTAGGGTTATTTGGTTCATTTGTGTATACAACTGCCGGCGTAGGGTAGCCTAATGGATAAAATGTAATAACAGTATTTGCAGGGTTTGTGTAACAAGGGTATTTTAACTCAATGGGACCTTTTATTACTCTATTATTTGTAGCATCTGCTATAGTGTAGCTAAGATTGTTTTGCGCAAACGACACATTTACCGTAACTTTTCTTGTAAAAGCATAAGTTTTTGAGTAATCAAGGTCTGCTTCAATACGGTTAAATTGACTTGTAATTTCAAAGCTCTTCATATACTGCTTAAAGTTTGGTATAGCAATTGCTAAAGCTATAGCTAAAATTGCTATTGTAATTACAACTTCTAATAAAGTAAATGCCTTTACTTTTCCAGCCATTGTATAATAATTCCCTTATTTGTTCCAGATCCAACTACCGCCGGTTTCTTTATAGAAGGAATGCCGCTAAATGTTCCAATTTTACCCGTTGTATTTGAGCTACCAGTGGTTGCAGCATAAATACCACCAGAAGAAGTTGAAATAAGGTACGTACTTGAGCTAGTATTTGGCGCACCTGTGCCGCACATCAAAGACCATACATTTGCCTGGCCACCGTAGCCTGTTACACAAAGGGAGTTTGAAATATTATTAGTACCTGTAGGCAAAGCCGTTGTAAATGTTACAGCATTGCCATCAGCTGATGGGTCGCTAATATCACGCTCTCCATTATCAGTTAAGGCCATATACCAAGAAAATCCGGGCACATAAGAAGCATTTATCTGGCTTGAAGGTGTTATTTTTGTTGTATTCTTGATTGTGCAAGATGTAGAATTTATACAGTCAGTTACATCAACACCAAAAATATTTTCATTTGGTGAAGTTATGCCATCTGTGGGCTTAAAGTATCTGCCTGTGCCAAAATAAATATACTGCCTTATATTCTGACACACAGATGTAGCTACTTGAGCAGTAACTGGACCAATATCCATACTTAGCGAAACTGGGACAACTTGCCATTTTGTGTAGTCAGAATTCTCAAAAGTATTCAGAAGAAAAACTCTACCACGCCAATTATTGTTTGTATCCAGATAAGAAATTCCAAAAGGTATAGCCTTTGTCAAACTATTTGCATTATCTATAATACCACCTGTAAATAATCTACCCCCAAAAGCATTCTTAAGAGTTTCACCATTAAAAGTTGTAATTTTCTGCAATAAATTACCTGAAGCCAAATCTAAAATAAATAAACTTAAAGACTGTGTAGATGTGCCATCATAGTCTGTTGGACCAGATAAAAACCTGACAAAATATTTATTTTGCGTACCATCGTATTCTTTTATAATAGCAGGGCCAGAATAGCTAAAACCCAAGGCAGGGTCACTAAACTCCCACATCAATTTAGGGTTTTTGGGATCCGTAACATCTAATGCATAGTAAGAAGAATAGCCAGCACCATTGGCATCACTTGGCGGACTTATGCACCCACCAAACCTCATGCCACCAATTAAAATTGTTTTAACCCCATCTTTAGTGTATGTTCTAAATACAAATGGCTCTAAATCACTGAAATAGATATGTTTGCTTGAGTCATAATTTGGGTCTGCTAAGTATTTTAGATACGGTAGTGAATTCTTTGGTATGAACGCCCAAAGCTCACTGCCTACTTTATCGTTTCCATCGCTACACACAACATTTCCACTAGCATCTATACTAAACTTATTATCGTTGCACAGCACAACACTTGGATCTTGTTTGTATGTATTTATGGGCTGGCCTAGTAAAAATGCATGAAGCATCCCATCATTTGCACCAACAAAAATTA
>JBFWJP010000002.1:0-26192 GCA_050253135.1 Desulfurella sp.
CTTTGTATATAGATACAAAAAAATACTTTCAAACACTTTTGAGTTGTAGTTTTTTCCCTGTACCTACAACTGTTTATGATGCTTCTGGAAATAAAATAGCTATTTTTGGGGCAAAGCGCAGGCAAGTTGTGGGTTTTAATCAAATATCTAATAATATGAAAAAAGCTATACTAGCAGCAGAAGATGCGCGTTTTTATGAGCATGGCCCCATTAGTTTTCGTGCAATTGGGCGCGCTTTCTTTGAAGATATAATTCATGGTCGTATTGTGCAAGGTGGTAGCACCATTACACAACAGCTTGTAAAAAACCTTTATTTAACACCATCAAAAACGATTTACAGAAAATTAAAAGAAGCAGTTCTTGCTTACAAGATTGCCAACCACCTTACAAAAAATGAGATTTTAACGCTTTATTTAAATACAGTGTACTTTGGAAATGGCGCTTATGGTATCGAATCTGCTAGTGAAATCTATTTTAATAAACATGCAAGCGATTTAACTATTGCAGAATCTGCTATGCTTGCAGGCCTTGTTCAGGCACCAAACGCATATAACCCGTATTACCATCCAGAATTAGCTGCAAAGCGCACTATTTATGTATTGAATAATATGCTCGAAAATCATTTTATAACAAAACAGCAGTATTTAGAAGCTGTTAATTCAAAAATTGTTTTAGCTCATCAAAACGATATGGTTAAATACGGCTATGATCCAAAGGCTGCTTATTTTATCGAATATGTAAGACTGTGGCTGCTGAATAAATACGGTGAAGATATTGTGAACAAAGGCGGTTTAAAGGTATATACAACAATTGATATGAATATGCAGCGTGATGCCTACAATGCACTAAGGAGCGGGATATTGAGGCTATCAGGTGGTAAATACGATGGTCTTGAGTCAGCACTGATTTCGATAGACCCAAGAAATGGTTATGTGAAAGCTTTAATAGGTGGTTTTGATTACCAAATCAGCCAATACAACAGAGCTGTACAGGCTAAAAGACAGCCAGGTAGCGCTTTTAAGCCAATTGTTTACCTAACAGCACTAGAGCAGGGTTGGAAGCCAACAGATACAATTGCAGATGAACCCATAGAGTTTAAAACAGGTAATAAAATATGGAGACCAGAGAACTACTCGCATACCTTTCACGGCCAAGTTACGCTTCAGTATGCTTTAGCCCACTCTGTGAATGTTGCTACAATAAATTTGTTGTCAAAAGTTGGTGTTGAAAATGCTATTTCTAACGCTCGCAAATTAGGCATAAGTGAGCATATACCGGACAATTTAACCATAGCATTGGGTTCTTTTTCTACAACTTTAGCACAACTTACAAGGGCCTATTGTGCATTTGATAACATGGGGTATTTGCCAAAATTAATATTTATAAACAAAATTACTGATAAAGACGGCAATGTTATTTATGAAGATAAACCTGAATTAAAAAACGTTTTTCCTCAAGATATTGGGTATGTGCTTGTTAAAATGATGCAAGATGTAATAAAAGAGGGTACAGGTGTAGCTGCTCAAGCTCTTGGCAGGCCTGCGGCAGGTAAAACCGGCACTACAAATCAATCTCGCGATAACTGGTTTATTGGTTTTACACCGCAGTTAGTTACGGGTGTTTGGGTAGGTTACGATGATTACCGCTCGTGTGGACCAACAGCGGTTGGCGCTACATTGGCTTTGCCGATTTGGCTCAATTTTATGCAAAATGCTTTGGCTGGAAAACCCATAGAAGATTGGACACCACCACAAAATCTACCTGCATGGGCGCAGGCGCTATACTTAAATCAAAATGTAACAAACACTACAAACTCGACGAATGCTACTATACAAACACCAGTAAATGCCACAAATTCAACTTACTAATATTGACAGTCAAAAACGTATAGATTCCTATTTGGCTGAAGTTTTGGAAATACCGAGAAATCAAATTCAAAAATGGATTGAAAAGGGTAAAGTTTATGTAGAAGGCTCTATTGTAAGGAAAAATTACAGATTAAAAGGCGAAGAAAAAATTACTTTTGAGCCTATTGAATTTGAAAAACCGAACCTTAAAGTTTCCGACTGTGATATAAAAATATTGTATGAAGATGAATTTTTAGTTGTGGTTGATAAACCAGCAGGCATAGTTGTGCATCCTGGCGCTGCAAATGAAGAGTCTAGTGTAGTTGGTGCACTTTTATACAGAGGCGTAAAGCTATCGGATATCGGTTCCCCTCTAAGACCTGGTGTGGTTCATCGCATAGATAAAGATACAAGTGGTGTAATTGTTTTGGCTAAAGATAACAATGCACACTTTAATCTTGCAAATCAGTTTGCCTCACACATTTGTAAACGCTATTATATAGGTATATGCGAAGGGTACCTAAAGGATTATGGTGGTACAATAGAAACACAAATTGGACGGCACATTAAAAATCGAAAAATTTTCAGCGTAACGCGCGGTAAACATGCAATAACCCACTATAAAGTAATTAAGCGCTTAAAAGATATGGATGTTGTGCGTTTTGAATTAGAAACGGGCAGAACGCATCAGATTCGTGTTCATATGCAGTATTTACATCACCCCTTAGTAGGCGATAATGTCTATTCAAAGTTTAAGTCGAAGCTAATTACAAGACAAGCGCTGCATGCATTCTATCTAGGATTTTATCATCCAATAACCAGTAAATTTTTAAAATTTTATTCTAAACTTCCACAAGATATGTTGAAACTTATTAAATTTCAAAATAATTGATTTTAAAAGCTTTTAAAATTAAACTATTGACAATTTTTACAGTATGCTTTATAAAAACTTGTAAGCGCCAGCGTAGCTCAGGGGTAGAGCAACTGATTCGTAATCAGTAGGCCGGAGGTTCAAATCCTCTCGCTGGCTCCACTTTTTAGTTTATCTTTATACGAAATAGCAAGTTTAAGCTTTAAGTTTTTGTTTGATAAATACCAATAAAATTAAAAAAATAAGCGAAATCCACATCATTATATGGAAAGCATCTTGATAAGATATAACAAGCGATTGTTTATTCAATGTATTATTTAGCATAGCCATACCTACTTTGTATGTATCAGGGAACGAAAAGCCTCTTGTTACCAAATATTCCCTTAAGTGTCCAAACAATGTATTAAAAATCTGGTTTGATTGAGAAAAGTGCGCTACTAATGTATCTCTATGAAAAGCTTCTCGTCTAGTTATTAGTGTATCTATTACAAAAGATATACCAAAGCTTCCCCCTATACTGCGCGCAAAGTTTAGTACGCTGCTTGCTTCATTCATGTCTTCATTTTTAAGAAAAACAAAAGCAAGCACATTTATAGGAATAAACACAAGTGGTAAGCCAAAACCTATTAATACCCTCCCTAATGTTATGTATTGTCCAGATGCAGTAAGGTTTATCTGTTCCATAAAAAAAAGTGCATAAAATATTATTAAAGTGCCAAAAAATATAGCTATTTTTAAATTTATTCTGCTGTATAGTCTTCCAAGAAAAATGCTAACAATTAAACTTGCTATACCGCCTGGCATCATAATAAGACCAGCTGTGTAGGCATCGTAGTTTAAAAGTGTTTGAACTAAATCTGGCAAAAGGGTTACTGTGACAAAAAAAGTAAAACCTAAGAAAAACATAGCTATTGTACCTATTGCGTAATTTCTATCTTTCAGTAGAGAAAACCTTACAAAAGGTTTGCCTGAAAAATAGTTTCTTATTAAAAACATAGATATAAAAAAGAAGCTCAAAAGAGATAAAATAACTATAAAATTTGAATTAAACCAATTATCTTCTTGTCCTCTATCAAGTAGAGTCTGTAGAGAACCTATCCCAATAGTAAGGAAAAGTAATGCTAAATAGTCAATCTTTAATTCTTTTTTTGCTTTGGCGTAATCTGGATCGAATATAAATAAGATTATCATAATTACTGCCAATACGCCAAAAGGTACATTGATTAAAAACATCCAGCGCCAAGAATAGTTATTTACGATGTATCCCCCAAGAAACGGCCCTAGTATTGGGCCAAACATGACACCAATTGAAAATATACTCATTGCTTGTGTGCGCTTTTCTAAGGGAAAACTTTCCATTAAAATAGCTTGAGATAGAGGCATAAGTGTCCCACCGCTAAATCCTTGCAGTGCCCTAAACAAAAGCAGCAAATCGAGATTTGGAGCAATACCGCACAAAAAAGAGGTTGTTGTAAAACCCACAACCATTGCTAAAAAAAACTTCTTTCTGCCAAATTTTTGAGAAAAAAATCCTGTAACGGGTAAAATTATAGCACTTGCTGCAATATACACAGTTAGAGTCCAAGCCGCATCGTCTGTGGTTACAGATAAAGGACCTGCAATATATGGCAGTGCTACACTTACAATAGACGTATCCATTAGTACCATAAATGTAGGTATCATAACCGTTAATGCTATTAAATAAGGGTTTACTTTCTTTTCCATTTACTCTCTCACAAACATTTTAGTATTTACTCAATAACTTTCTTATTTTTAAAAAATTTAACATACAAGTAAATATTGAAAAACATTACCACACCGTATAACAAGAAAGGCGCTTCAATAGAATTTAACAGAAAAAAATCACTTGATATAAATGTACCAGCCGCCGATGCAGATAACCTTGAAACTTGATTTATACTTAAAGCCCTTGCAGTTTCTGAAGCATCTACCATACCTACCAATGTAGATTGTTGAATGGGCAAAGCCATCATTCTTAGAAATGGTGAAATTAAGTATATAATTAAAGATAAATAAAAAATTCTAACCATCGGGAAAAAAACCATCATTATAGCACCTAACCCTCTTGTTACGGTTATGCTTTTTAAGAAACCATACCTTTTGTCTAAAAGGTTTGCAAACATGGGAGCAAATGCCGCTACTATAGACCCAACAAAGGAATAGATAGACATTTGAGACTTTGGTGTATGGTAAACAATAATGAAAAAAGGTATCATAAATGGCATGATCAAGCCCTGTGAAAGACCATTTAATATACCAACAACAGAAAACTTAAAAATTGCACCTTTTGCTTTAAGAGCAGTATTAGCTTTTTTATTTTTTGTTTTAACCTTAACAGGAATCATTATCATTACAGATAAAAGCGATGCTACACTAGCAAAAATAAACAAAGTGTAAGTATTTGAGATTTTTCCCAAAAGCATACCTACAGCACCTGATATGCCTCCTATAAACATTAACTTAGAAAACACCTTAACCCTTTCCTGGATGCTTACTATATCACTTACCAGTGCATTCATTAAAGGTATAGCAGCACCTCCTGTTACACCACCTGCTAATGTGCCTGTATAACCACCCAATACAGCAGCAAGAAAGATAAAAATTATATTGTGTGAGAGCAAGATTATTAAAGAACTCAAAGGCAGCAAAAGCAGCGTAAGAATTAGCGTGTACTTTTGGTTCCACAAATCTGCGACATACCCACTTGCCAAAGATAAAAGTGCAGTAGAAATCGTAGCTGCTGTATAAATAATGCCCAACAAAAATGGACTATAGTGAAGATCTTTGAGCAAGAAATAAGGAAAGGCTATTGTTATTATGCCGCCTGCTAGACTCCTTAAGATCCTGCTTAACAGTATAAATTCTATATCAAAACTTTTTTGACTTACTTTGCTACTAATAAATTTCACAATAAACCTAAAAAAAATTAATCAATCAAACGTATAATTAACCATTTTAGTCCAAAAGTCAATACAAAAAACAAAACACTGTTATCGTGCAACTTAAAATAATTATTAAATGCTTTTTTACAAAAAAACAATGTTTGTCACTTGCAGTTTTGATAACAAAAAAATACAATTCTTCGAAAAACCATCGAATTATAGAAATACTTATTCTATGTGTCAAGTTATATTAGAGTTCCCAAGACTCTCATTAACAAGCTGAGCAATATGCATCACTTTCACATTGCCGCCTTTTTTATCTATTAGTCCTTTAATTTGAAGCATGCATGCAGGACATCCTACAAAAACCATATTTGCAGTTGAGTCCTTTATGTCTTTGTACTTTTGGTTGCCAAGTTCTCTTGAAATCTCAGGAAACTTAACTGAGTAAGAGCCAGCCATACCACAGCATTGGTCTGGATGTTGCATTTCTACAAAGTTAGTCTCAAACGCTTGATTTAGGAGCTCTCGGGGTTGTTTTTCTACACCAAGTACCCTTTTTAAGTGACAGGAGTCATGGTATGTAGCGATACCTAAATTTTTAAGTGAAGGAAGCTTTATGTGTTTTTCATTTAGGTAACCACTTACAAAACTTGTATATTCTCTCACTCTTTCTTTGTATTTTTTTGCAAGTGCAAGGTAGACTGAGTTGTCTTCAAATATCTTTGGGTACCTTTCCCACATCTCTACGCCTGTGGGGCAAGCTATGACTATGTAGTCTGGATTAAGTTTTTCCATTGCATCAAGGTTTTGCATTGCAACCTTTTTTGTGGTTTCTCTGTCTCCTGTTAAATACATTGGTGTACCACAGCAGGTTTGCTCTTTTGGAAAGAAAACACTAAACCCCAATTTATTTAAGCTTTCTACTACGGCTTTACCAATTTGTGGGTACACAAAATCAATCAAACAACCACTAAAAAAGGCTATCTTTTTGTTTTCTGTCTGTGGTTTTTGTTTTATGGCATCAAATGAGTCTCTAAAAGCTACATCAGCAATAGCAGGCAGGGATCTATCTTTTGTGTATTTTGATAAAAACAAAGGCAGGTTTCTTATAAACTGCGTATTTTTGCTAAAGGGTCTTTGGCCTAGTTTTGCAAGCTTTAGCATATTGTGAAATATTGCTCTGTTTGACATAATGTTTTGGAAGGTAACTTTAGGTATAGTACTTAAGCCTTCTTTTTCTACGCTTTTTTTTCTCATTTCAATTATCAAGTTTGGTATATCAATATTTCCTGAGCATACTTCATTGCACCTTCCGCAAGTAATGCATAAGTTTTGTATTTGATCTGCAGTGGAAGCGCTTCCAATAAATGCGTTTAATAGTGCCCCTATGCCACCTGTATAGATATGACCAAACACATGGCCTCCTACCAAAGCATATACAGGGCATACATTCGTGCAGGCTGCACATCTTATGCACTGATAGAGCTCTTTAAATATAGGATCTTTAGCCATTTCTAGTCTGCCGTGGTCTACTAAAACAACATGGAGCTCTTTTTTTTCAATTGAGTAAGTGCCATCTGGTTTTTCAACTAAAGCTTCTGATGGAGCTGATATAATGTTTACATAAGATGTTAGTATTTGGGCTGTGCCACTTCTTGGTAGAGTTCTTAGAATGGGTATTGCATCTTCAAAGTGCTCAACGAGTTTTTCATATCCTACAAGTATTATATGTGTTTTTGGCAAAGAAGAAGTGAGTCTTGCGTTGCCTTCATTTGTTAATATAAACATTGCCCCATTTTCAGCTACTGCTATATTGCACCCAGAGATGCCAAGATCTGCTTTTAAAAACTTTTCTCTTAACTCCACACGGGCAGTATGGACAAGGAACTCAATATCGGGCTTCATGTTTTTGCCCAGCTGTTTTTCAAAGTAATCTGCAACTTGCTGTCTGTTTAAGTGTATAGCAGGCATTACCATATGCGATGGCCTGTGTCCTGCAATCTGTATAATCCACTCACCTAAATCAGTTTCTTGAGACTCTATACCTGCTTGTTTGAAGCTTTGGGCTAGCTCTACTTCTTCTGAAAGCATTGATTTGCTTTTAACAACCAATTTTACATTTTTTTGCTTGCATATGTTTAGTATATAATCAACTACCTCTTTATCCGTTGTTGCCCTGTAAAACTTTACTCCATTTTGCTCAAGGGCTTTTTGAAATTTCAAAGCAAGCTCTTCAACTTTGTCAACTGTGTTTTGCTTTATGTGAGCAATATCCCTTCTCAAAGCTTCAAAGTCGTAGCCTAAAAAAGCTCTTTCTCTTGCTTTTGGGTACTCTTCATAAAACTTAGTGAGGTTTTTCTTTTGGACAGTGTCGTTTAGCTTTTCATTTATTTTATCTTTAAACTCTTTTTTATTCATTATCGCTCTCCTGTATAAAGATTACAACAAGCTTTCCTGGGCCGTGAACACCAATTGTTAGAACTCTCTCAATGTCTGCTGTAATGCTTGGGCCTGTTATGAAGCTAATATGTGAAGCATCAACGATATGAGTTTTTAATATCTCAAAAGCTGATTCAAAATCCTTAACAATTCTATTTGATTTAACCAAAGCTATGTGTACATTCGGCATAGCTGAAACCAAACGCTTCCATATAGAATACGAGTGTTCAACCAAAGTGCCGCTTTCTGCTATGGCAAATTCTGCTTCAGAAATGCCAATATCTGCGATATTTGCTACTTTTTTATCACCAAAAAAGTGTATATTTATAGAATTTTCCTTTAAACCTTCTAAAATGTTTTTTACAAGTACAGAGTCATCGGCAATGATATGTTTTGCATCTGTGCGTTTTATAATATTGCTTAAAATTAATCTTGCTGATTCTATAGTGCATTTGTATACTTCTACAGCATCACCTTTGCCTGTTTTAACTTTTTTCTCAAATGTTTGAAAATTGGATAAATCGTAATTTGAAAACCTATCGTCCCACAATGTTAACTGCATTAAAACCTCCGTTAAGGTTGCAAAAAAGCTTAATTATTTAATAAAAATTTTCCTTCCTTACTCTCTTGTTTGAAATATATATACATCTAACCTATATATCAAATCTTCTTTATAAAGATACTTTATTTGCTCGATTAATAGGTATGCTAGCTTAATAGCTAGCATACAAAAAAGTTAAACTGTTTACTCTTTGGTTACGGTTTTTTGGTATAAAACAATGCTTCTTTTGTCATTTGAGAAGAGCTTTACTTCTACTTATTTAGAATTACAAACTGGTCATTTCTGTTTTTAGCCCAAGCGTATTCGTTGTTTTCTGGGTCCACTGGTTTCAGTTTGCCATTGCTTAGTGTTTCAATTCTGTCTGGTGATATGCCGTGCATTACAAGGTAATTCTTTGCTGAGTCTGCCCTTCTTTGGCCTAATGCTAGGTTGTAGGCTTCTGTGCCTCTTTGGTCGCAGTTGCCTTCAATTTTAACTTTAATATCAGGATGTTTTGCCATATAGCCTGCTATGCCATCTAAAACCTTTGGCACATTTTGGTTAATGCCCCATTTGTCAATGTGAGTTAGGTTAGCTCTGTTGAAATTAAAGTGAATGCGCTGGAAGATTTCTTTTAGCATTTGCTCCTCACTTACAGACGGTGTTGTAGTTGGGGTAACTGTAGGTGTAGTGGTTGGCTTTTGAACCTCTTGTTTTGGCGGTGCTGGTTTTGCAGCAACCGGCTTTTTAGGTGCTGTGGAGCAACCATAAGCCAAAAAAGAAGCACAACAAATAGCTGCTAGAGAAATAACGCTTTTTCTCATGTTTTTAAACCTCCAAAATAAATATCTGAAAACCGAATTATACTCAATAATTAATAAAATACTATGTTTTTTGCGTTACTTTTTTGTATTTTTTATGTAATAATATGCCTTGCTAACGCAAGGCATTAAAAATCAAAAGGGGTTTGAGCCTTTAATTATTGGTATATTTGGATTTCTTGATGCACTTACCATTGAGCCATTGTAAACCCACACTAACTTATCATTAAACAAGGCATTTGCTACAAACCATAAGCTACTACCTAGTCTTGCTGTATTGCAGTAGGAAATAATAGGCTTATTTAAATTCACACCAACTTTCTTAAACATTGCTTCAATTTCTGATGGTGTTTTTAAAACATAGTAGTTATTGACTTTTTTCATATATTCAGATGCTGGCAAATCAATAGCCCCCTTTATGTGACCGTGTCTGGAAAGGCGCTTATCGCTTGTTAGTTCCCCTGTATATTGATTGAGAGGTCTTGCATCTACAATCTGAACCTTATTTTCATTATTAACAGCCCAAATTACAAAATTGCTAAAACAGTAGGTGTTTGGGTTGTTGTGTTCAATAACAAAGTGTGATTTTGGCAGCTTAAATACAGTATGTTGAGTAGGTCTTTTTTCATCTACCCATTTTTCGAAACCACCATTCATATAATATACATTCTCAACTCCAGCCCAATAAAGTGCTAACATTACCCTTGTAGCATTAGTAAGAAAAAAAGCACCTTTTTTGCCACCAGCGTAAACTATTACTGTGTTATTTGGCATTATACCTAGTTTGGATAAGGTTTGTTGGATTTGTTGATTTGAAGCAATACTCCTTGCTTTTACATTTGGAAACTTCATAGCAAATAGTGCTCCAGTGGATGGCAAACTTATAGCATCTGGCAAATGAGATTTAAGGTATGCTTTTGTATCTCTAGCATCTACAATAACCACATTCTTTTTACCAACTAGAGAGGCTACCTGTGAAGTTGATATAATGCCAACTTTTGCGATAGCTAAGTTAAAACCAAACAGCATCAAGGAAACGGCAAAGAAAAAAATGCGCTTTAACATTTTAAAACCTCCTGCGAACAAAATTACAATAGTAATTAACTCATTATATTATTAAATAATAATTGATTTTTCTTTAAAAAGATAAAACTATGAATAAAAAAACTATTAGCGCCTAGTAAAAGAACTAGGTGCTAATAGTTTTATAGGGAAACGTCTTGTGTGTAATAAACGTTAGGTAGGGTTCCATCTTGTTGTTTCAAAACATGGTAGGATGTAGCTTCTTTTAATATTTGGGAAACTATAGAATCAGTTTTATTTAAATCACCAAAGTTTCTTGCATGCATAGGACATGCTTCCACACAAGCTGGCAATAAGTCTTTATCCAATCGAGGTAAGCAAAATGTACATTTATCTACAGAGCTCAACTCTTCATTGTAGTAGCGTGCGTCATAAGGACATGCTTCCATGCAAGCTTTACATCCAATACATTTATTAAAGTCTACCAATACAATGCCATCGCTTGAGCGTTTGTAGCTTGCGCCTGTTGGACATACCCAAACGCATGGTGGGTTATCGCACTGATTACACAAAATTGGTAGCCAGTTCATCTTGTAACTATCGCTTTGAGCTTTTCCAATATAGAGTACGTTTGTGCGGTAGTCTTGGGGATTTTTTGGTATATGCCACGTATTTTTACATGCAACCTCGCATGCTTTGCATCCAATACATCTATCTTGAACAATAACCATAGCGTAGTTGTGAGTTTTTTTAGGTCTTCCATTTTTTGACAGGCTTGGAGGGTTCCACTCATTTTTTTGATTAAAAACTATCGGAAGAGGTATAAATGAAAATACAGCAATGCTTCCTAAAATACCTTTAATGAAGTCTTTTCTTTTCATAGGCTGCCCCTAAATTTTTTTAAGCGGTGTAGGTGGTTTTGGAATTTTTGCGCCATGACATTCTGCGCAGTTGAATTGCGCAGTAATACCTACTTTTTTTGGTCCAAACCATGCGATGTTTTCACTGTACTCGCCCCTGTGCCATTTATTTAGCTCTTCTACAAGTTTGTATGCAACGCTTGCAGCTACACGAGCACAGCGATCTTTTCTTTCTGGACTATTTATAGGATAACCGCTTGCATGCATCCATTTACCCACACTGATATGGCACAGAGGAGATTCGCTTACCGTATGCACAATACTGTTTTTATTAGCTTTTGGGTTTTTAGGTACAAATATAGGCATATCTGCGTGCGAATACCAATCAAGCATATTTGAAGCTATTATATGTCCATCTTCACAGCCTTCCTGCGTCATTGGTCCAATTATGCAACTTGCAACTACAGCTGCGCCATTTACTGAGCCACACAATGTACCCCAACCTGCAAGTCCACCCTCAAATATTGCAAAAGGATCGATAGGAAAGGATTTATAAGGCTCTCCTACCTTTTTTGCTAATTGGGAAAAAATACTGTATATTACCGTACCTCCACACCAGAGTCTGTACCACTCTTCATATGCAATTTGTGCTGTTACAGTAGGGTCAAGCTCTACATAAGGCCATGGGTATTTATTTGGGCTGTGTGATTTGTTTAAAACAGCCGTTGAGTTTTGCGCTTGCGCTACTTGTGTAGTAAATTTACCAACTAAAGCACCAATACCAAGAATACCTGCTTTTGAGATTATGTCTCTGCGCGATAACTTATCGCTCATCAAATACCTCCTTAATCGTTATGTATAAAAATATATATCGATTTTTGTAAAAAAGTCAAGAAAATTTGAAAAATTATTTCTACATAACCATTTATAAATATTTAGTACAATTGCAAAGATCAATGATTTCCTATTAGAAAGCGTCAAAGATAATAAAGAAAAACTTAATACATTTGATGATGTTTTAATAGTAATTTAAACTCAGTAAAATGTATTGGGTTTTAATTTTTTTTACGTACGCTAAAGCCTTTTGTATTTTTGTAAAATTTGACAAAACTTTTATAGTTTAGTATTTTCTAATCGTGAACGAAGACGAAATGTTTATGAAAAAAGCTATAGAGCTTGCAAAAAAAGGTTTATATAAAACGTGCCCAAACCCAGCTGTAGGCGCTGTTATTGTAAAAGACGGCAAAATAATTGGAAAAGGTTATCATAAAAAGGCAGGGCTTGATCACGCAGAGGTAGTTGCAATCAAAAGTGTTTCTGATAAGTCCCTTTTAAATGGTGCCACAATGTATGTTACGCTTGAGCCTTGCAACCATTACGGCAAAACCCCACCTTGTTCACTTGCAATACTCAATTCACAAATAAAGCGAGTTTGTATTGGAATGCTCGATGTAAACAAAACAGCAAGTGGCGGTGCCCAATTTTTAAAAGAAAAAGGCTTGGATGTAACTGTTGGTTGTTTAGAAGAAGAATGTCGCAAACTTAATGAAATATTTATTACTAATGTTACAAAGCAAAGGCCATTTTATGCAATGAAAGCAGCGATGCTGCTAAATGGGTGTATATCCATTAAAGGTGGTGTATCGCGCTATATTACCTCCAAAGAATCCCTTGAGTACGTACATAGGCTAAGGAGCAGATACAATGGTATCTTAGTGGGCATAAATACAATTTTGATGGATGATCCGCTTTTAAATTGCCGAATAAATCGATGTAGTCAGCCAAAGCGAATTGTACTGGATGCTTTTTTAAAAATACCTCTTTCTGCCAAAATATTTACATTTGATCCTACAAATATTTATATTGCTACTACAGCCTCAAGCGATTTAAATAAAAAATCCATACTGCAATCGATGGGCGTTAATATTGTAGAGTGTGCTTTATCTGGTGATGGTATAGATTTGTTTGATTTATCAAAAAAATTGCTTGAAAGGAATATTTGCAGTGTATTGGTTGAAGGGGGCTCTCGTGTTCATGGTTCGTTTTTAAATGCAAATTTGTACGATAAGGCACATTTATTTTATGCACCAAAAATTACGGGCTCTTATGGTGCTTTTAATGTAATTGGCTCTCAAGCTGCATCAGATTTTTCTGAAGTAAAAAACCTAAAAACATACACCTGCAAAAAAATTGGCAATGATATAATGATTGAAGGTGATTTTTAATGTTTACCGGCATTGTCGAAGAGATTGGTCGTGTAAGATCCATTCGTGAAAAAAGTGGCGGTTTGAGTATTTTAATCGAGTCGAAAAGTATACCTGATGATTTAAAGGTAGGCGATTCTGTTGCTGTAAATGGTGCGTGCTTGACATGCGCGAAGCTTGAATCCTATGGGTTTTGGGCTGATGTATCAAAAGAAACACTTGATAAAACAAACTTAAAATTTGCAAGTGTAGGCGAGTATTTGAATTTAGAGAGGGCTTTAAGACTTTCTGATAGATTGTCTGGTCATATTGTGCT
Source organism: Desulfurella sp. (assembly GCA_050253135.1). Classification (GTDB taxonomy): domain Bacteria; phylum Campylobacterota_A; class Desulfurellia; order Desulfurellales; family Desulfurellaceae; genus Desulfurella. The sequence continues at coordinate 13,829 of JBFWJP010000002.1, forward strand.
TGGTCATGTAGATTGTACGGCTAGGTTACTATCTATAAAAAATATGGGTGAGTTTTATATTTTAAGGGTTGAATTACCAAAGGAAATTAAAAACTATGTAATTTTGAAAGGATCAGTATGTATAGATGGTATAAGCCTTACGATTGCTAGTTTAACAGAAAGTTACTTTGAGATTGCTGTAATTCCCCATACTTTTGAAAACACTACATTGAAATTTAGAAAATCAGCATATAAATTAAACATTGAGGCAGATTATTTTGGCAAATACATAGAAAATTATTTAAAAAACTTAAAAATGAGGTGAAGTAATTATGGAAACAAAAACGGATACTTTTGATAAAACATTGACATCTATCAAAGTTGAAAACAACAAGAATCTTCCTGCAAGTTTGAAATCTAACTTTTGCACCATACAAGAGGCAATAGAAGAAATAAAAGCGGGCAGAATGATAATATTGATAGACGACGAAGACAGAGAAAACGAAGGCGATTTAGTTATAGCAGCACAATTTGCAACGCAAGAATCCATAAATTTTATGGCAAAGCACGCACGCGGCCTTATTTGTTTTCCTGCTGAAAAACAAATTTTAGATAGACTTGATCTGGATTTAATGGTAGAAAGCGAGGATCCTTTTAGAACAGCTTTTACTGTGTCAATTGATGCAAAATACGGTACTACAACGGGTATTTCTGCAGCAGATAGAGCACTTACCATTCAAACAGCTATAAGACCAGATGCAAAACCAGAAGATTTTGTAAAGCCTGGTCATGTATTCCCATTAATTGCCAAAAAGGGCGGTGTGCTTGTTAGAGCAGGACATACAGAAGGTAGTGTGGACTTGGCTAAAATGGCTGGTTTGATTCCTGCAGCTGTGATTTGCGAGATTATGAACGAAGATGGCACAATGGCGCGCACAGAGCAGTTAATTGAGTTTGCAAAAAAACACAACATTAAAATAGCAACAATCGCAGATATTATTGAGTATAGAATGCGCACAGAAAAACTCATAAAAAGACAGGCAAGTGCACATCTGCCTACAAAGTATGGTGATTTTGAGATAATAGTTTATACTAACTCTATAGACAATTACGAGCATGTAGCGTTAGTAAAAGGCCATATTAGTCCAGATGAGCCAGTGTTAGTTAGGGTTCATTCATCTTGCTTAACTGGTGATATTTTAGGATCTCTTAGGTGCGATTGTGGCGATCAGTTACACACAGCTATGAAAATGGTAGAAAAAGCAGGCAAAGGCGTAATTCTTTATATGCAGCAAGAAGGCAGGGGCATTGGCCTATCCAATAAGATTAAAGCCTACAAACTTCAAGATGAAGGCTACGATACGGTTGAGGCAAATGAAAAGCTAGGCTTTAAAGCAGATTTAAGAAATTACGGCATAGGCGCACAGATGTTAGTTGACGTAGGCGTTAGAAAAATGCGACTTATGACAAACAACCCTAAAAAAATTGTTGCTCTTAGAGGCTATGGTTTAGAGGTAGTAGAGCGCGTGCCTATAGAAATAGAGCCAAACGATGTAAATAGATGTTATTTATCCGTTAAAAAAACGAAAATGGGTCATATATTAAACAATGTTTAAGGAGTTAAATATGAAATATATCGAAGGTTCGCTTAGTGCAAAAGGTAAAAAAATAGCCATTATAGTTAGTAGGTTTAATAGCTTTATCTCAGATAAGTTGCTTGACGGGGCACTTGATGCAATTGTAAGAAACGATGGCAATAAGGATAATATAATTGTTTATAAAGTGCCGGGTGCTTTTGAAATCCCAATCTTGCTTTCAAAGCTTATTGATAAGGATTTTGATGGTATACTGTGCCTTGGTGCAATTATAAGAGGCGCAACGCCACACTTTGACTTTATAGCTCAAGAGACTACAAAGGGTATCGCGCAAGTGGCTTTGAAAGCTAAAATGCCCATTTCTTACGGTGTTTTGACTACAGACACAATAGATCAAGCCATTGAGCGCGCAGGCACAAAGATGGGCAATAAAGGCTTTGATGCAGCAGTCGCTTTGCTTGAGATGATGAGTCTGTTTGAAGCAATATAGATTATGTCTAGAAGGGCAGTTAGAAGCGAGGCGATGAAGTTTATATATGCAAAAACGCTCAATGATTCTTTTACATTGGATGAATTTTTATTTAGTTTGACAAAAATTAAAAACCCAAAAGAAAAAGAGGATTTAGAGTTGCTTGTGGACGGTATAACAAGGGTTGAGTACAAACTCGAAAATTTTATCAAACAGTGCTCAAATGAATATGAAAAACTTAACCAGCTTGATATAAGCATTCTTAAAGTTGGCGCTTTTGAGTTGTTATACTCTAATTTACCCAAAAGTATTGTAATAAATGAAGCAGTAGAAATTGCAAAAGAATACGGTGATGATGTGTCAAAAGCTATTGTAAATGCGATACTTGATTGTATAGGAGCACAATATGAAAGACAGGCTGATTGTTGCACTTGATGTAGATACATTTGAACAAGCGCGCTTGATTGTTGATGAATTGGGCGATGAGGTGTTAAATTACAAAATTGGGCTTGCACCGTTTATTGGTTATGGCTTCAAAATTATTGATTATATAAAGTCTAAAAATAAAAGGTTTTTTTTGGATTTAAAATTTTTTGATATACCAAATACTGTAGAATTGGCTGTTTATCAGGCCTGTATGATTGGCGCCTCTATGCTATCTCTTCATACATTAGGCACAAAACCCATGATTGAAGCAGCAATTAATGGCAAGAAGCGCTTTGAAGATCAAACGGGTAAAGCAGGCCCTCTTTTGCTTGGTATTACAATTTTAACGAGCATGGACGAAGATAGTTTAGAAAGCGGTATGTTTATAAAAAAATCTTTAAGCGAAACAATTTTGAGTTTGGCAAAAAATGCTTACGAAGCTGGCATAAGAGGCTTTGTAGCTTCACCAAATGAAGCTAAAATCTTAAAAGATTCTTTTTTTGATATTACTGTAGTTACACCAGGCATCAGAATGAAAGATTCAAACGACGATCAAAAACGCTCAAACACACCGAGATTTGCCATTTTAAACAAAGCAGATTATATTGTAGTAGGAAGGCCCATTATTAAGGCTCAAAACCCTAAACAAGCGGCAATTGAGTGTATAAAAAATATGAAAGGAGAAGAGTGAATGTTAACACAGGAAGAAGCTCTGAATATTTACAAACAATGTGGTGCTTATCTAGAGGGTCATTTTAAACTTACAAGCGGTTTGCATAGCAAGTATTATTTGCAATCGGCACTTGTACTTCAGTACCCACATTTTGCAGAAAAACTTTGCTCATCAATAGCAGAGCATTTTAAAGATAAGCAAATAGATGTTGTTATTGGTCCTGCTATGGGAGCTATTTTGGTTTCGTACGAAGTGGCGCGTCATTTAGGTGTAAGAAGTGTGTTTGCAGAGCGTGTGGATAATGTACTTACATTGAAGCGCAACTTTTTTATTGACAAAAATGAAAGGGTGCTTGTTGTAGAAGATGTTGTAACAACAGGTAAAAGTGTTTATGAAACAATCGATGTTGCAAAACAGTACTCGCAAAATATCGTAGGTATCGGAGCACTTGTAGATAGAGGCGGAGGATTTAAGACAGATTTAGACTATTTCCCATTAATAAAACTAAATATCGTTAATTATGAACCTGAAGACTGTCCACTATGCAGAGAAAATATTCCGCTTGTAAAGCCAGGTAGCAGAAAAATATAAAAGGAGGTGCTTTATGCAACTTACCTATTTGGGTCATGCGGCGGTATTGGCAAAAGGGAGCATTTCGGTTATTATTGATCCTTTTTTAACAGGAAACCCACAAGCAACAGTTAAACCAGAAGATGTAAAGGTAGACTACATTTTATTAACGCACGGTCACTCAGACCATGTAGGAGATGCACTAGAGATTGCAAAAAAAAATTCAGCAACAATTATAGCACCGTTTGAGCTTGCAATGTACTGTCAACAAAAAGGAGCTCAAAAAGTCCATCCTATGCACATTGGTGGATCAAAACGATTCAGTGATAATTTTTGGGTAAAACTTACTATTGCTCATCATGGCAGTAGCGTAATAGAAGGTGATAAGATAATTTACACAGGTAACCCTTGTGGTTTTGTAGTTGAACTTGATGGTAAAAAATTCTACCACTCAGGCGATACAGGTTTGTTTTTAGATATGCAGTTAATTGGCGAAAATGGTCTTGATTTAGCAATTTTGCCTATTGGCGATAATTTTACAATGGGTATTAAAGATGCCGTAAAAGCTGTGGAGTTTTTAAAACCAAGAAAAGTTTTACCTATCCACTACAATACATGGGATATTATTAGTGCCGATCCACAAGAATTTAAACAAGCTGTTAAAAACAGCGAAGTTGTCATATTAAAACCAAACGAAACTCTAAACTTATAATTTTTTTAGGCTACTCTTTTTGGGTAGCCTCTTTAGCTTTAGGCAAATACCAGATAAACTGCGCCTACTATTATCCTATAAAAGCCAAAGACCATGAGATTGTTAGAAGAAATAAAACGCAAGAAAGTCTTAACGCTTATAATGGCAAATATTAAAGCCGTGACAAAGCTTACACCCATAGCCATAAAGTCACTATGTGTGATTTGTGCATGATCTTTGAAAAGCGCATACCCTCCAGCACTCAAGATTGTTGGTATGGCAAGCAAAAATGAAAACTCTACAGAAGTTTTCCTATCCATACCAAGCAGTATCCCACCTACAATTGTAGCACCAGATCGTGAAACGCCCGGTATAAATGCAAGTGCTTGGATAAAGCCAAGTAAAATGGCTTTTTTTACGCTGAGCTGATCTATACTGTTAATTGTGGGTTTTTTCTTGGATAACTCAACGGCTATAATAATGATACCACCAATAATTAAAGAAATGACAGTAATTTTATCGTTGTATAAAAGATAATGTTTTACAGGTTTGTAAACAATTAAGCCCAAAATACCCGTTGGTATAAAAGCATAAATAACTTTTTTTAAGGTTTGGTGGTCTATTAATAGCCTTTTTGTATATAGGATCAATACGGCAAAAACCGCACCCAACTGCATTACAATTTCGTAAATTTTTATGAAATCACTCGATGGTATGCCAAGTGCTTTGCCAACAAGCGTTAGGTTTCCAGCTGCAGATACTGGCAAAAACTCCAAAACGCCTTCTACAATGCCCAAAATAATTGCATGGAAAATACTCATAACGGTTGCATTTTATACATTTGTATATTGCTTGTCAAATAATTAAAGCAAGTATTACCAATTAGCCTTGACATTTTTTAAAGTTTAACTATAGTAAAATAAAAGGAGGCTTTATGGATTCAAAAAAAACATGCTACATTGTAATTTTGATTTTATTAGTTGCTGTTGTAGGTGTTTATTTTTATGGTACTGTAAAGCTTAACTCTTACAAGAAATCCCAAGAACTTGCATTTTCAAATAAGATAGCGCAGCTAAATGCTGAGTTTAGTGCCAAACAAACGGCAACGAAAAATTCACTTATTGAAAGTCTTGCTGTGCCATTGAGTTATTTTGTAAAAAATGCAATGGAGACGAACAATAACCAAAGTATTAACGAGTGTTTTAATGAACTTGTAAGACGCAAAGGCTTCAAAGATATTAATCTAGTGAAAGCAGGTAAAATTATTGTTGGAACCAACAAGAAATTTGAAGGTGAAGCATTTGACAAAATTTACCCAAAAGAATTTGCAGACTTGAAAGAAATTACAATCAAACAAATCCAGCCAAACTTGTCATACTTAATAGTTCCCGTAATGAGCACAAACTCACAGTTAGGTTTTGTTGTTGTTACATTTGGTGATTAAGGTTTCTAAATAAATTTTTATATTTTGAGGTGTTTCATGGCTAATGCACAAAAAGGCGATAAGGTTTTCGTACATTATGTAGGAAAATTAGATGATGGGAGTGTTTTTGATTCATCTATAAACTCAAACCCATTGGAATTTACAATAGGTGATGGATCAATAATACCGGGTTTTGAAAATGCTGTAATTGGTTTAGAAGAAGGCCAAAAGAAGTCTTTTACTGTAAAATCAGAAGATGCTTATGGACCTTACTATAACGAGCGTGTAATTGTAATAAACAAATCGCAACTACCACCAGATTTAGATCCACAAATTGGAGATAAACTTCAGGGTCAGCAGCCAGATGGCAGCGTTGTGCTTTTTAGCGTGATTGATAGAAATGAAGATGAGATAACACTTGATGGTAATCATCCGCTTGCTGGCAAAAATCTAAATTTTGAGATTGAGCTTGTAAAAATCCAACAAGAATCATAAGTTAAATTGAAAGCTGTATCTTTTTTTTCAGGTGGCAAAGATGGTTTATTTGCCACCTATTTAGCTCAAAAAAATTCGATTGATGTAAAGTATTTTTTGCTCTTAAAAACCACAATTGGGCTATCACCTCACTATGAAAATTTAGATGCTCTAAAGCTTATTGCACATTCATGCAAAAAAGAACTATTAATATTTGATATGGCGAATAAGTATACTGAGCTTTATCTATTTTTGCAGTCACTTGATGTTGATATGATTATAAGCGGTGATATTTATCTAGAATCACACTATGAATGGTTAAAGGATTTAGCTAATAAATCGCATAAGGATTTTTTAGAACCACTGTGGCAACAAAACAGCACTGATGTGGTTCAAAATATGCTAAATAGTGGTTTTTCTTACACTATTATAGCATGCAATAAATCACATTTATCAAAAAACTATCTTGGCTATAATTTTACTGAAAATAATGATTTAGATAAGTTTATAAAAAACAATCCAGGTATCGACAAAGCAGGTGAGGCAGGAGAATTTCATACTATTGTTACAAATTGTCCTTTATACGATAAACCATTTAAGTTAGTTAAACCTTCTGTAAATGAATCTGAAGAGTATTTTTATTTAAAATTTGGTTTAGAATAGCTTTAATACTTTCTGTCAAAAAATATATTCTTTGGACCTACATAAAGTGGTACGCCATAGACGCCAAATACATCTTTTATAATCTCAAGCTCAATGGCTGCCTTACCAAGCGATAGCATTATTCTGTTATCTATGCCTAAGATACTTGCAAGTTTAACTAAAGAACCCAGTGCAATACCACAATCTGTAATTGTTAATGCGCAATATGCACCATTTTGCTTGCATGCATCGCAAGTGTTAAAGCCACAAAAACCACAGTTGTAATTATGGTAGTATTTTTTAGCACCTACAAATATTATATGTTCAATATTTTCACATGTAAGAGCGTCTCTTTTGTAAAAACTGAATTCTGTGCGATTTGAGATTTCCGTCATCTTTTTAAGAATTTGCTGAATTTGATTTTTATCTGAAATATTAGCTATAAATACATCATCTTTGCCACCAGCTTTTGGTGCACTAACAGCTGTATTAATCAAAAACTCAACACTACATTCAAACATATTTTATAACCCACTAATTTAATTTTTAATTTCAACAAAAAAGTAAATTATTATACTTTTTTATCAAATAAACTGCCAATAGTATTAGATTTTGGCACTGTATCATTTTTCTGGGCTTGGGTTTGCAATTTGTTTTGGGCATCTTGCTGCATTTTTAGTAAATCGTTTACTTGATTTTTGTTTGTATCAATGGCTTTTTTTAATACATCTACGCTTACTTGCGTGTTTGTATTTACCTGCATACTCTCCTCCTTAAAGTGCAAATTTTAAAATGCCTGCAATTTTTTCTTCAGTGTAGTCGTTCAAACCCCATTTTTTAGCTAAAGAAACGGCATTTTGTGCTACAGCTTCAATATCTTTTTGTGATAGCTCCACATCTTTTAGTTTTGTAGGCGCTCCAATTGAAGCAAAGAAACCTTCAAGTTTTTCAATAGCCTGTGTTTGATCATCTACATCAAAAACTTCTTTGCCAAAGTGCTTTAGTCTTTGAGATAGACTGTCTTTATTGTACTTAAGCCAAGCAGGAAAAACAATAGACAATGTTGATCCGTGAGCAATATCGTATAGAGCTGAAAGTGAGTGACCTATCATATGATTTGGGAATGCATAGGCGCCTATGCCTGCTGTTGTTAAACCATTTAAAGCAAGTGTAGCAGACCACATAAAGTTTGCCCTAGCGTCGTAGTTTTGGGGTTCTTCAAGAATCTGATTTGTTGATGAAATGATTGTTTTTACCAGTGTTTCTACAAAACCATCCTGTATTGGTGTATTTGGGTATTTTTTTGTAAAGTAGCCTTCTAGTAAGTGTACAATAGCATCAACACTACCGTTTGCTACTTGATTTTTTGGTACGGTATAAGTGTTTGTTGGATCAAGTATGGAAACTTTTGGAAACAGTGCATCTGCCCTTATATTAAATTTCTGTTTTGTTTTTTCGTTTGTAATGACAGCACCAGAGTTCATCTCAGAAGCAGTAGCTGCAAGTGTCAATACTACATAAATAGGTAGAGCTTTTCTTATTTGGGCTTTATCTATAAAAAAATCCCATACATCACCATCGTAGTAAAAGCCTGCTGCTATGGCTTTTGCGCTATCTATAACGCTGCCTCCGCCTACTGCTAGTATGCAGTCTATGTTTTCTTTCTTTGCAAGTTCAATTGCTTCGTAAACAAATGAAAGTACAGGGTTTGGTTTTACGCCGGATTTTTCTACAAATGAAACGTTATATTTTTTTAGCGATTCTACAACTTTATCATAGATGCCGTTGTGCTTTATACTGCCACCACCATACAAAAACAAACACTTTTTATTTTTAAAGTACCTGCCAATATTTTTTGTTTGATTTTCACCAAAAACAACTTGAGTTGGGTTATAAAAAACAAACTCCTTCATCTTTACCTCCTTTTATACAAGATATGCATTACGAATTATAAGTCAAGAGTGTGCTAAAAAGCCTATATTAATTTGACACAAGAATTTTTTAAGTTATAATTTAAAAAAATTGGTATTTTAAGGAGTTAGTATGCGAAGAAGTGACATTATGCTAAAAGGACCTGAAAGGGCACCACATAGATCGTTATTTAAAGCCGATGGTTTTACAGATCAAGAACTCTCAAGACCCATTATTGCTATAGCCAACTCATCAAACGACATAGTACCAGGCCATGTTCACCTAAAAACGCTTGTCGAAGCGGTAAAGGCAGGCATTTATATGGCTGGGGGTACACCTATTGAGTTTAACACTATTGGTGTAGACGACGGTATTGCAATGGGCCATTTGGGTATGCACTACTCATTGCCATCAAGGGAAAATATAGCAGACGCTGTAGAGATTATGGTTAATGCTCATCCCGTTGATGGTCTTGTGATACTGCCTGCATGTGACAAGATTGTGCCTGGTATGATGATGGCTGCAGCAAGGGTTAATATACCCACAATTATGATATCTGGTGGGCCTATGCTTGCTGGCAGGTATCAAGGCAAAGATATAGATTTAGCACAGGTGTTTGAAGGTGTTGGCAAAAAAATCATTGGTAAAATTACTGATGAAGAATTATTGGAAATAGAAAACACCGCATGTCCTTCGTGCGGGTCATGCTCTGGTATGTATTCTGCAAACTCTATAAACTGCCTAAGCGAAGCTTTGGGTTTAAGCCTGCCTGGAAACGGTACAATACCTGCTGTATATGCGGCACGCACAAGACTTGCTAAACTAGCTGGTATGAAAATAGTTGAGCTTGTAGAAAAAGACATAAAGCCAAGAGACATAATTACAATTGATAGCATAAAAAATGCTATTGCTTTAGATATGGCAATGGGATGCTCTACAAATACTGTGTTGCACTTGCTTGCTATTGCGCAAGAAGCAGGTATTGAGCTTTCACTTGATATATTCAATGAAATAAGCGATAAAACGCCGGATTTGTGTTCGTTTAGCCCAGTTGGTCCATACCACTTAGAGGACCTTGACAACGCAGGCGGTATTGTGGCTATATTAAATCGCTTAGATAGCATTGGTTTAATAAAAAGAGACTGCATAACAGTAACAGGATCTAGCATATACGATTCTTACAAAGATGCCAAAGTTACAAACACTAATGTCATAAGACCAATTGATAAGCCCTATTACCCAAAGGGCGGACTATCCATATTAAAAGGCAATTTAGCGCCATTTGGAGCTGTATTAAAGCAATCGGGTGTTTCTGCATCACTGGATCATTTTGTTGGCAAAGCGCGCGTGTTTGACAGCGAAGAAGAAGCTACACAGGCAATATTTAGCAAGCAAATTAAAGAAGGAGACTGTGTTGTTATTCGCTACGAAGGCCCAGCAGGCGGGCCTGGTATGAAAGAAATGCTCACACCCACAAGCGCTATAGCAGGCATGGGGCTTGATACAAAATGTGCCCTTATTACAGATGGTAGGTTTTCTGGTGCTACAAGGGGTTTATCTGTGGGACATATCTCACCTGAGGCAGCAAAAGGTGGGCTCATTGGCTTGATTGAAGAAGGGGACTTGATAGAAATTGATGTGCCAAAAAAGACTATTAATTTGCTTGTTGATGAGAGCATTATTGAAGAGAGGAAAAAGCGCTTTAAGCCCAAACAGCCAAAGATAACCACAGGTTATCTGGCGCGCTATGCAAGGCTTGTGCAAGATGCACATAAAGGTGCAGTATTGAGGTAGGCTATGGAAAAGTATAATCCGAGTGTAATAGAAAAAAAATGGCAGACGGTTTGGAATAAGCTAGATTTAAATAAAGCGGTGGATTTTGATAGTAAACCAAAATACTACTGTTTGGAGATGTTTCCGTACCCATCTGGAAAAATTCACATGGGGCATGTGAGAAACTACACAATTGGCGATGTAATTGCGCGTTTTAAGCGATTTGTAGGTTACAATGTTTTGCACCCAATAGGTTTTGATGCATTTGGTTTGCCTGCAGAAAATGCTGCGATAAATGCAAAAATTCACCCTGCAAAGTGGACATACTCAAATATGGAGTATATGTTGAGTCAACTAGAAAAATTAGGCTTTTCATACGACAAAGACCGCATAATTGCTACTTGTGAGCCGGATTACTACAAGTGGGAGCAAAAGATATTTATAGAGATGTTTAAGCGTGGCATGGCCTACAGAAAGGAATCTGAAGTAAATTTTTGTCCTCATTGTCAAACGGTGCTTGCAAATGAACAAGTTGAAGATGGAAAATGTTGGAGATGTGATAGCGAAGTTGTTAAAAAGACTATTTATAGCTGGTATTTTAGAATCACAGGTTATGCGGATGAGCTATTAGAAAGCATAAAACTATTGGAAGAAGGTTGGCCAAATAAAGTACTAAGTCAGCAGATAAATTGGATTGGAAAGAGCGAAGGCGCTTTTCTAAAATTTAAATTTGAGCATACAGATGAGTATTTAGAAGTTTTTACCACAAGACCTGATACAGTTTTTGGTGTGACATTTGTTAGCATATCACCCAAGCACACAAAGGTAAAAGAAATCGTAAAAGACAAAAGGATTTTGGATTATGTAGAGAAAATGATTGTTGACCTAGACATTAAAAAAGATTACGACAAAGAAAAAGATGGTATATACAGTGGTGTAAATTTGATTAATCCAGCAAACAATGAAATTGTGCCACTTTTTATAGCCAACTTTGTTTTAATGGAATATGGAACAGGCGTTGTAATGGGTGTACCAGCTCATGACCAAAGGGATTTTGAGTTTGCGACAAAATTTAACATACCCAAGAAGATTGTAATCTTTAAAGATGACTTAAGCAGTGACATAAACTTATGGGACAAAAGCTTTACAGAAGAAGGCTACCTTGTAAACTCAGGAGATTTTAATGGTTTACAAAACGAGGTTGCCAAAGAAAAGATTGTTGAGCATCTTGCAAGCAAAAATTTAGCAAGAAAATCATTTCAATATAAATTAAGGGATTGGAATGTATCACGCCAGCGCTACTGGGGAGCACCAATACCAATAATTTATTGTCCAAATTGTGGACTTGTGCCAGAAAAACTTGAAAACCTACCTGTTAAATTACCAGAAGATGTAGAAATAACAGGTTTTGGGGGATCACCTTTATCAAAAGCTGAAAATTTTGTAAACACGATTTGCCCTATCTGCGGTGCAAAGGCAAAAAGAGAAACAGACACATTTGATACGTTTGTAGAATCTAGCTGGTATTTTTTAAGATACTGTTCGCCCCACTACGACAAAGATATTTTTGACAAACAAAAAGTAAAATACTGGATGGATGTGGATCAATATATTGGAGGTATTGAACACGCTGTAATGCACCTTTTATATGCGAGATATTTTACAAAAGTTTTAAGTGACCTTGGGTATCTTGAGTCGCGCGAGCCTTTTAAACGGTTACTAACACAGGGAATGGTTA
>JBFWJP010000003.1:0-26125 GCA_050253135.1 Desulfurella sp.
TTATGCTTATTTTCTTAGATTTATAGCCATATCCATCATGTTTTTTAAAGCAGGTTTTACCTCTTCACATCTTCTTGTTTTAAGACCGCAGTCTGGGTTTACCCTCAAAAGCGATTTATCAAGCACTTTCATAGCCCTTTTCATAACTGTTTCCATCTCTTCAACAGTTGGGATAGCAGGTGAGTGAATATCGTATACGCCTATGCCAATTTGCCTATCCCATTTGCCAAACTTTTCAAAGGCTTCTAATATCTCACCTTTGCTTCTTGATGCTTCTATGGATATCACATCAAAATCCATCTCATATATCTTATCTATGATATCGTTAAACTCAGAGTAGCACATGTGGGTGTGCATTTGAGTGTTTGGGTGTGCATTTGAGCATAGTCTAAAGGCTTTTATAGCCCAATCAAAGTAGCTTTCCCAATCCTTTTGCTTTATAGGTACGCCTTCTCTGAAGGCTGGCTCATCTATCTGTATTATTTTTATGCCATTTTTTTCCAAATCTTTTACTTCATCCAATATAGCCAAAGCTATCTGATAAGCTACCTCTTTTTTAGGTATATCGCTTCTGTAAAAGCTCCAGTTTAGTATGGTAACAGGGCCTGTCAGCATGCCTTTTGTAGGTTTTTTGGTTTTTGATTGAGCATAAAGTATCTCGTTTAAGGTCATTGGCTCATCTCTATAAACATCGCCGTATATAATAGGTGGCCTATAGCCCCTTGAGCCGTAAGAGATAATCCAGCCGTGCTCAGTTGTGGCAATACCTTTTAGCTTCTCAGCAAAAAACTCTACCATGTCTGTGCGCTCAAATTCACCGTGCACAAGCACATCGAGGCCTATTTCTTCCTGATAGGCTATGAGGCTGTCTATCTCGCTTTTAATAAAGGCATCGTACTCTTGTTTTGATATTTTGCCAGACCTAAAAGCGCTTCTTGTTTTGCGCACCTCTTCGGTTTGTGGAAATGAGCCTATAGTAGTGGTGGGAAAAATGGGCAGGTTTAGAGTGCTTTGCTGTAGTTTTATGCGCTCACTATATGGCAGTGCTCTTTGGAAATTGCTATCTTTTAGGGCTTTTATGCGATCTATGACTGCTTGATTTTTGCCAAAATCTGTACCAAAGAGCGCTTTTGAGGCTTCTTTTGCTTTTAGGCTTTCTGTATCGCCTAAGAACGCATTTTTTAGGGTTTTTAGCTCTTCTAATTTTTGCTTGGCAAAGCTGAGTCTTTTCTTTAAATCGGGATCCATCTTTGTTTCAATCTCTACGTTTATTGGAAGATGAAAAAGTGGGCTTGAGTTTGAGATAGACAAAGACGGTGCTATCTTTGAAAGCTCATCCATTAGCTTTAGCTTTTCTTCTAAATTTGCCCTCCAGACTTGACGGCCGTTTATAACACCTGCAATGAGTTCTTTATCTTTGGGAAAACCGTATTTTTTAACGTTTTCAAGATTTTCAGGGTTTGAGCAAAAATCGAGACCTATCCTTTTTACGGGGAGCCCTACGATATCTTTGTAAGCACTAATGCTGTCGTAATAAGTAATTAGTTCTATATCTGCTACTGTGCTTAATTCTTTGTATATTTTTTTAACAGCTTCTATCTCATAATCTTTTAAATCAAATACTAATGCTGGGTCATGAAAGCTTACTAGACTAACTCCTTCTGCTTTTAGGCTTTTAGCTATATTTTTATAGACTTCTAAAAGCGGCTCCAAAAAATAATAAAGCGTAGTTTCATCTTCTATTTTAGAGCTTCCTGTTGTGTTTAAGTTTTTTTCACTTTTTATGTAGATTTTTGATAGTTTTAAGAATGTAAAAGGTGCTATTAGGTAGGGTTTTGGGTTTTTTATGCTTTGTTTTGCATTTAGATAGCAATTTTTGGGTTTATTTTCTAAAAGTCCAAAATTGTTTGATTCTAACTCTGGGACTATATAGTGATAGTTTGTGTTAAAGTACTTTGTCATCTCCATAGCAGATTTGCCGCGAGCCATCTCAAAGTAAGTCTCAAGGCCTTTATACCCATTAAATCTTTCTGGTATAGCACCTACCATAACGGCACTATCAAGCATAAAATCATAAAAAGACATCTCACCTACTGGTATTTCATCTATATTGTTAGAGTAGGCTTTTATTCTTTGGGCTTCTAGATTTTTTATACCTTCGTAAAGCTGATCTTGCGTGATTGCTTTTTTCCAAAAGCTTTCTAATAGATCCTTAAACTCTCTTTTTTCACCTAGCTTTGGGTATCCGTATGCTAGTGCTTTCATAACACCTCCTCATTTTACAAATACTTTATTATAACATATCGTATAACAAATTTTCTATAACTTTTTTAAAAAATAAGATATACTGCTTTTAAGAGAAAAATTTAGCTTTTTGGATCTTTAGGATTTTAAAAAGAATAAGCTTGAGTTATAAGGTTTTAAGGTTGGAGGTTTTGTGAAGTTTTTTAAAAGGGTTGAAGCGGTCCAAAATTTTGATAAACCTGGCAGATACATTTTATACTGGATGCAGGGAGCTTTTAGGGTCAGGTACAATCATTCTCTTGAGTTTGCTAAGTATCTATGCAGTAAGTACAATCTTCCCCTAAAAGTTTTAGTTATAGTTGATTTTTCTTACCCTGAAGCCAATTTTAGAAGCTTTAAGTTTTTCCTTGAAGGCCTAAGAGATGTTGTAGTTGAGCTAACTTCCAAACAAATCAACATAGATATAGTAGCTGGAAGATTTAAAGATGCTTTAAAGCCCTATATAGATAGTGCAAAGATAATGGTTACGGATAAGTCTTATTTGCCTGCTTTAAAAAATATAAAAAAAGCGGTTTATGCTGAAAGCAAGATTACAGTTTATGAGGTTGATACCAATTTAGTTGTGCCAGTAAATTTGGTTAGCCAAAAAAGAGAATACGCTGCATATACTATTAGGCCAAAAATTCTAAAACACCTTGAAGATTGTAAAAATAATTTTGAAGAGCTTACGTATAAAGGTGCATTTTTAAACCCAAATATTGAGGTTAATTTAGATAAAATTCAAGATGAGCTACTCAAGCAAAAATTAGTATTTGTTTCACCTGCGCCGTATATTGGTGGCTACATTGAGGCTAAAAGAATTCTTGAAGAGTTTATAAGCAGAAAGTTTAAATACTATAAAGACAAAAGAAACGATCCAAACAAAGATATTGAGAGCAATCTTAGCCCTTATTTGCACTTTGGCAATATTAGCCCAATTGAGATCTTAAATGAATTAAAAAATGCTGAAGGAAATTCTGAAAATTACTATTCGTTTCAAGAAGAATTGGTTGTAAGAAGAGAGCTGTCTTTTAATTTTACCTACTACTCAAATGACTTAACAAATTTAGAAAATTTGCTGCCGTCTTGGGCTGTAAAGACACTAGGCGATCATAAAGGTGATAAAAGAGAATACATTTATTCTTTAGATGAGTTTGAGGAAGCCAAAACTCATGATGAAATTTGGAATGCGGCTCAGCGCGAACTGAAAAATAAAGGCAAAATCCACAATTATATGAGAATGTACTGGGGTAAAAAAATTATTGAGTGGTCAAAGACTATTGATGATGCCTATAAAAACATGGTTTATCTAAACAACAAATATGCTATTGATGGCAGAGATCCAAACAGCTATCTAGGTATACTATGGTGCTTTGGCTTACACGATAGAGCTTTCAAAGAAAGAGAAATTTTTGGCAAAGTTAGGTGGATGTCGCAGAAATCTTTGACTAAAAAATTTGATTTAAGTGAATATGTTAAAAAATACGGCAAGGCTAATTTTTGATTCAAGGTTTGATTGCAAACAGCTTGCAAATGGTAAAGAAATAAATTTAATCTTTCAATAAATTCGTAATAATATTAATCATAATGTCCTTTTCTTCTGGCTTACTTGTAGCAATAAGCAAAGTTAATGCAACTAACGTTGTATCTGTAATTTTGCGCTCACCACTTTTTTTATATAGGTAGTTATTTTTTTCTAAAAAATAAACAAAAAGAAATGATCCTATCCTTTTGTTACCATCGATAAATGGATGGTCTTTAATTGCTAAGTAGAATAGGTTTGCTGCTTTTTCTTCAATTGTGCTATAAAGTTCTTTTTTATCAAATGTTTGATAAATTGTTCCTATAACTGATTTAAGCTTATCATTTTGTTCAGAGCCAAATAAATCGCTAGCCTCTTTTTTCTCAGTAAGTTTTTGTTTTAGCTGTTCTATTAAATCCTTACACTCATCATATTTTAAAATGAATTTTGATTTTTTTGTTTTATAGGTGGTAATTTTGTTTTCATCGTACTGATAAAGAAGTGTAAAGGAGTTGGAATATTGCTGGATTAGAGAAAGAAGTTCTTCTGTATACCCTCTTAGCTCCAAAAGTCCAGACTTATGCTTAATAAAATTAATGGTGGTCTGAAGCTCTTTAAATTTTTTAGTTTGTTCTAGTAATCTTTTTTCGTTTATGGCATAACCCTGAACAAGATAATTTTTCAAAACCCTCGTGGCCCAGATGCGAAATTGTGTTGCCCTATATGAGTTAACCCTATAGCCTACAGCAATTATAACATCAAGGTTAAAATAAGTTAAAGTTCTTTTTATTTTTCTATTTCCTTCAACTTGAACTGTTTCCATTTTGGAAACAGTTGAATTTTTTTCTAATTCACCGGATTTGAAAATACTGCTAATATGCTTGGAAATTGCAGCTTTTTGTACATCAAAAAGAATCGCAATTTGATTGAGTGTAAGCCATATTGTTTCTTCCTCAAGCTTTACACTCAACTCAGGACCGTCTTTAGTTTTGTAAATGATTATGTTTTGTTTAGACTGCATTGTCATTTTCCCTCTACTTAAGTCTCACATATAAATTTGTCAAGCCAAAAATTTTGTTTTTTTTATTCTCTTTTTATACCATTTTTTTCATTGATTGTAAACAGCTTGTTGGGTAAGTTTTTTGACATCCAATCATTCTTAACAGTGGCTCTTTGTCTCTAAAGTCACCCTTTAATCTTAAAAAAACTAGCTAGTTTCCTTTTAACGCCATAGTTATTGACAAAATTAGTGCTATTTGATAGATTAAGCTGGTAAGTTTTTAAGGGCTTTTTTGTTTTAAAAGACGCCCTTATAAAAAGTTTTTTTGGCTTAATGCCCAGGTTAGGTGGGGATAGATTAGTCATTTAATCGATAATAACTGCAAGGTGGTTTTGATGAGAGGTTTAAAGTTAATTGCTGGCTCAGCCAACAAAGAGTTATCTCAAAAAATAAGCTACTATCTAAATGAGCCGATTGTTGATACAGAGATTTCGCGCTTTAGCGATGGTGAGGTTTCAGTCCAGATAAAGGAAAATGTGAGGGGCTCGGATGTTTTTTTAATCTGCTCTTTATCTAGACCAGTTAATGAAAACATTATGGAAATGCTTGTTACGATGGATGCAGTTAAGCGCTCAAGCGCAAACTCGCTTACGGTAGTGCTGCCTTATTATGCATACGCAAGGCAGGATAGAAAGGTAAAGTCGCGCGTGCCTATTAGCGCAAAACTGATGGCAGACTTGTTGACTGTAGCTGGGGCTGATAGAATTGTAGCTATGGATTTGCACGCAGGGCAGATTCAGGGCTTTTTTGATATACCTGTGGATCACTTGTACGCATCACCTGTTATTGCCAACTACATTCGCGAGCTTAATAAAGAAGATGTTGTTATTGTCTCACCCGATGCTGGCGGTGTAGAGCGCGCAAGGGATCTTGGCAAAAAATTAGGTTCTAGCCTTGCTATTGTGGATAAAAGACGCCCTAAGCCAAATGTAAGCGAAGTACTGCATATAATTGGTGATGTTGAAGGTAAAACAGCCGTGCTTGTGGATGATTTGATAGATACAGCAGGCACAATTGTAAACGCAAGCATTGCTTTGGCAGAAAAAGGCGCACGCGAAATTTATGCGTGCTGTACGCACGCTGTGCTTTCCGGGCCAGCGCTTGATCGCATAGAAAACTCGCCCATTCAAGAGTTAGTTGTAACAGACACGCTTGTGTGGAATGCTCAAAAAGATTGCAAAAAGATAAAAACGCTTTCTGTTGCTAACCTTATAGGGGAGGCAATTAGAAGAATTTACAATAAAGAATCAGTTAGTTCACTGTTTGACTAAAGGGAGGAACAATGCAGTTTAAAGCACAAATCAGAGATGCAAAAGCAAAGGCACTAAGAAGACAAAGTCGCATACCTGCTGTAGTTTATGGAAGCGGACAAAATCCTATTAATCTCAGTTTGGATAAAAAAGAAACGGTTGCCATTTTGAGAAAGGCAAGACGAACGGATATTTTTGAAGTTGTTTTTGAAGATAAAACATTTAGGTGCATTATAAAAGAAGTGCAAAAGCACCCAGTTACATCGGATGTTTATCATGTGGATTTTTATAAGTTTGACCCAAGCAAGCACATTAACATAGAAGTGCCCATTGTGATAAAAGGAGATGCAAAAGGTGTAAAAGCAGGCGGCGACCTCTACCAGCCTAGAAAAAAGATTACACTTAACAGTTTGCCAGACAGTATACCACACGAGATAGTGCTTGATGTATCAAATTTGGATATAGGCGATTCTATACATGCTTTTGATTTGGAGCTTCCAGAAGGCGTAAAAATTGCAAGCAGCAAAAACTTTGAAATTGTGGGTGTTGTAGGTAAGTCTAAAGAAGAACAAACCGCAAAAGAACAAGAAAGTCAGGCACCAGAGTCAGGGTCTAAGTAGACATTAAAGGCAACATGCATGCAGTTGTGGGGCTTGGTAACCCAGGTGAAAAATATGCAAATACATTTCACAATGCGGGTTTTTGGGCTGTAGATGAGCTTGCTAGTATAATAAATGCGCAGTTTAGTAATGTTAATAACCTTAAGTCTAAAGTAGCGGTTTGTTTTATAGAAAACTACAAGGTTGTGCTTGCAAAACCCACTACATATATGAATTTAAGCTCTACAGCAGTAGTGGCTATTTTGCAGTTTTATAAGATTAGCGTGGAAGATTTGATTGTTGTAAGAGATGATATTGATATGGAGTTAGGCAAAATAAAACTCAAGCAAGATTCGTCAAGCGGTGGACACAAGGGCGTTCAGTCAATTATTGACGCTTTAGGCTCAAAAGCTTTTATACAGGTAAAAATCGGTGTTGGCAGAAAGGACAATGTGTCTGATTTTGTACTAAAAAAATTAACCGAGGAAGAAAAAACGATACTTGCCAAAAGCGCTAAAATTGCTGCTTTAGCTATAATACAAATAGTAACTGATGGTTTTGAAAAAGCAGCTAACAATTACAACAATAAGTTTGTTTTAGATATTTAGGTATGAGGACTTTTAGGCATGAAGCTATTTAAAACCTACAGCATTTGGAGTTTTACTTTGGATGGAGTAAAAAGAGTTTCAATATGGCATTAAAGAAGCTAAAAATTAGAGATAAAATTGTAGAGCACTGCATTATACAAGGCGGTATGGGTGTGGGTGTAAGCCTGCATCCACTAGCCAAAGCCGTAGCCCAAAACGGTGGTATTGGCGTCATATCAAGCGTTGCTTTGGATAGACTGCTTTCTAAGCGAAATAACAAAAAATACTCTATATACGAAGCATGCGAAGAAGAAGTAGCTTTAGCCAAAGACGGATCAAACTGCATAGGCATAAATATTATGGTTGCCGTACAAAAAGACTATGAGGCAAGTGTCAAAGGTGCAATTGCAGGCGGTGTAGACATTATTATATCTGGGGCAGGTTTACCTACAGAGCTTCCAAAGGTAGCTACAAGTAAGGATGTGGCACTTGTGCCCATTGTGTCGAGCTTGAGGGCTTTTGATATTATTTGCAAACGATGGGAGCGCTTTGGGAGAAGACCAGACGCAGTGGTAGTAGAAGGGCCGCTTGCAGGCGGGCATTTGGGGTTTAGGTTTGCCGATTTAGACAAAGAAGAAAACAAACTTGAAAATATACTGCCCCCTATTAAAGAAAAAGCTATAAAGTGCGGCGATATCCCAGTTATTGTGGCTGGTGGCATATACACGCACGATGATATAAAGAAATTTTTAGATATGGGTGCAGATGGCGTGCAGATGGGTACGCGTTTTCTGGCAACATTCGAAAGCAGCGCTAGCCCTGAGTATAAGCAGGCTGTGATTAGAGCCGACAAAGATGATATTGTGGTAGCATATAGGCCGGGTTCACCTTCGGGTTTACCATTTCGTGTAATAAAGTCTTCGCCAATGTATCAGGATGCGCTTTTAGCTAAAAGACACCCAAACTGTGATAAAGGCTACCTGTTAAATAAAGATGGTTACTGCCCTGCTATGGTGGATAATATAAATTACTTTTGTATTTGCAATGGCTTGCTATCAAGCGCAGGTTACAACAGCGACAAAGAAAAGCCTATTTATACGGTAGGCACTAATGCATACCGCGTTGATAGGCTTTTAAGCGTAGAAGAACTAATGAAGGAGCTGGTATATGGCTAAAGATGTAAATGTTGGGATTTTTGGGCTAGGTACTGTAGGCTGTGGCGTAGTTAGGATTTTGCAGGATAATGCAGATGTAATCAAAAAAAGGTTGGGGTTTGGCATAAATATTAAAAAAGTATTTTCCCACACCACAAAATGCAAGAATTTATTAGCAAACTTGAATTTTGCAAAAGATTACAAAGAGCTGTTTGACGATGATATTGATATTGTGCTTGAACTAATTGGTGGCATTGATGTAGCGCGCAGGTTTGTTATAGAGGCTGTAGAGCACAAAAAACACATTGTAACTGCAAATAAGGCACTTTTGGCAAATTTTGGGATTGAGATCTTTTCAAAAGCAGCTCAAAACGGTGTTAAAATAGGTTTTGAAGCCTCCGTTGCAGGGGGTGTGCCCATTATAAAGGTTATTACAAGGGACTTAATGGCAAACAATATAAAAAGTATAAAGGCAATTGTAAACGGCACCTGCAACTATATTTTAAGTCAGATGTTTGAAACGCACGAGTCTTTTGAAACTATTTTAAACAAGGCAATTAAAGAAGGCTACGCAGAACGCGACCCTTCGTTTGATATAGATGGTATTGATTCGGCTCAAAAAATGGCAATTTTGGCAGCTATCAGTTTTAACGCAAAAGTTGAAGAAAAAGATGTGTATGTTGAAGGCATAAGGGATATTGATTTTATCGACATAGATTTTGCACGACAGTTAGGCTATAGAATAAAGCTTTTGGGTATTGCAAGTATGAAAAACGATAGGCTGTTGGTGCGCGTTGCGCCTTATTTTGTAGAATCAGACAATGTGCTTGCCAAAGTTGATGGTGTGTACAATGCAATTAGCGTTATCTCAGATATGACAGGCCAAACTACATATGTAGGCAAAGGCGCAGGTAGTTTGCCTACAGCTTCATCCGTAGTGGCAGACATTATAGATATTGCCAAAAACTTTGAGTCTGACAAAGCACAAGATACGCTTTCAAAGGGTGTTTTTGAGAAAATTGAGTTTGTGGATATTGATAGCCTTGAGTCTCATTTTTATATAAGGTTTAGCGTTATAGACAGCGTTGGCGTGCTTGCAAATATTGCCTATGTTTTAAGCAAATACGATATCAGCATAAAAAGTGTTGTACAGATGGGAAAGGGACTTGATGTGGTGCCGCTTTTGGTTTTGACGCATAAGGCTAAAGAGTCCAACATCAAAAAAGCAATTAGAGAGATTGAGCAGGATCATAAAAGTATAATCAAAAACGGCACTGTTTTGATAAGGGTTTTGGATTAAAAAAGGAGTGTTTGAATGAGTGGTAAACTATGGGATGGGCGCTTTAGTGTTCAAGAAGATAAGCTTATGGAGCAATTCTCGCAAAGTATAAGCTACGATAAGCGTCTATACAAATATGACATAGCAGGCAGTATTGCCCATGTTAGGGGTTTAGCAAAACAGTCGATCATACTTGAAGAAGAGGCAGAAAAAATCATTGATGGTTTGCGCAAGATAGAAAGGCAGATTGAAACAGGTGAGTTTGATTTTGACCCACAAGATGAAGACATACATATGGCTATAGAACGCGCGCTCATTAATTTAATTGGAAAAATAGGGGGCAAGCTCCACACTGCGCGTTCAAGGAACGACCAGGTAGCGCTTGATGAGCGTTTATATTTA
This sequence comes from Desulfurella sp., assembly GCA_050253135.1. Taxonomy (GTDB): domain Bacteria; phylum Campylobacterota_A; class Desulfurellia; order Desulfurellales; family Desulfurellaceae; genus Desulfurella. The sequence continues at coordinate 10,137 of JBFWJP010000003.1, forward strand.
AGGGATGTAAGCATCACTATCATAGAAAAACTTGACTCTTTGCTAAAAAACCTTGTGCTTTTTGCAAAGGAAAACATTGATGTTATTATACCGGGCTTTACTCACATGCAACACGCACAGCCAATCTTGTTTTCGCACTATATAATGGCTTTTTATGAAAAGTTTAAACGCGATAAGGAGCGTTTTTTAGACACAATAAAGCGCATTGACATTATGCCGCTTGGCGCTGGGGCGCTTGCTGGCACAATCTGGCCCATCGATAGGCACTATGTGGGTGGTTTGCTACAATTTACACAAATATCTAAAAATTCTATCGATGCGGTATCAGATAGAGATTTTATGATAGAATTTTTAAATAATTGCGCGATTTTTTCTATGCATGCTTCAAGATTGGCAGAAGACTTTATCATTTATTCTTCGCAGGAGTTTTCTTTTATAGAGCTGCCAGATGAGTTTTCTACAGGATCAAGTATAATGCCTCAGAAAAAAAACCCAGATAGTTTAGAGATAATAAGAGGCAAAACAGGCAGGATTTATGGCAATTTGTTTGCTCTGCTAACTGTTATGAAAGGCTTACCGCTTGCATACGATAGGGATATGCAAGAAGATAAAGAAGCGCTATTTGACACGATTGACAATTGCTTGATGATCATTGAGGTATTGACTAAACTGATAGTAAAGATCAAAGTAAACAAGCAAGAGATCACTAAAGCCTTAGAAAAAGGCTTTATTACGGCAACAGATTTAGCTGACTATTTAGCAATTAAAGGTTACCCTTTTAGGGATGCGCATAAAATTGTTGGCTCAATTGTAGCTTATGCTATAAAAGAAAACAAAACACTCTCTTCTATGAGTTTGGAAGAGTACAAACAGTTTGCTCAAATTATTGAAGAAGATGTTTATGATTTTATAGACTACAGGCGCAGTGTGGACAAGAGAAAATCCTACGGTGGTACATCCAGGCAGAATGTTTTAAATCAAATAGAAGAAGCGTTAAAAGAAGTAAACAAAAAAAGCGAACATGCAGATTTATGTCCAAGATGCGCATATCCTGTCAAAATTTACAAAAACCCATCTTTAACTGTGGATTGTATAATAGAAAAAGACAACAAAGTCTTGCTTATCAGCAGAAAAAATTATCCTTTTGGTTATGCCTTACCTGGTGGATTTGTGGATTATGGTGAAAGTGTAGAGCAGGCTGTGATTAGAGAAGCCAAAGAAGAAACGAACCTTGATATTGCAGAGCCCAAGCTTTTTGGTGTTTACTCAGACCCAGCAAGAGACCCAAGAAGCCACACGGTAAGTGTGGTTTTTTACGCTAAAACATCTGCAAACCCGATGGCTGGCGATGATGCTAAGGATTTAGGCTTTTTTGATTTAGATAATTTACCAGAGCCTATAGTATTTGATCACTTAAAAATTTTGAAAGACTATAATGAATTTAGAAAAAAGACACAATACTAAAGGCGAGCTCATTCACATCATTATCAATGAAGACTTTTCAAATGTTGACAATAAAAAAGTAAAAATTGGCAACACATACACATACCTTGCGCTCATAAATATATTAAAAAACAGAAACATTAAAGATATTGATGGGTTTTTAAAACCATCGCTATCCCAGCTTTATGACCCTTTTTTGCTAAGTGATATGCATTTGGCAGTAAGCCGCACGACTGAAGCGCTTAAGAAAAAAGAGCACATTTGCATTGTAGGTGATTACGATGTAGATGGCATTACTGCGTGCTCCATTTTGGTAAATTTTTTTCAAGAAATTGGCGCTAAAGTTAGCTACTACATACCAAAAAGGGAAGATGGCTACGGGTTGTCTTTGGCTGCAATAAAGTTTGCAAACCAAAAAGGTGCAAAATTAATCATAACTGTGGACAACGGTATATCTAGTCAAGATGAAATAGAGTTTGCTAGGATGCTTGGCATAGATGTTATTATTACGGATCATCACGAACCAAATACCATACCTAACGCATATGCGGTCGTTAACCCAAAAATGAGAAACTCTAAATATCCATTTATCGAACTTGCCGGTGTGGGCGTAGCATTTAACTTTTTGCTTGCTTTAAGAAAAACCCTGCGTGATAGGAATTTTTTTACAAAAGAGCCAAATTTAGCCAATTATTTAGACCTTGTTAGCTTGGGGACACTGGCTGATGTTGTTCCGCTTGTTGATGTAAATAGGATATTTGTAAAGTATGGTTTATCAAAAAGTTCCAAAGCGCTTGATAAGCTAAAAGCGGTATCAAGAATTTCATCTAACTTAAGTGCCTACGATGTAGCATACAAAATAGCACCACGCATAAACTCTGCTGGCAGGTTAGCCGATGCCAATTTAGCCATAGATTTATTTACAACGACGCAAGAAGTCAAGATGTTGAAGATTGCAAGCTGGCTAGATGAATTAAATATAAAGAGGAAAAACCTTCAGCAAAAAATCTTACAAGAAGCAAAATCAATGGTTGGCAACGCAAAATATTTAGATGCCATTGTTGTAAGCGGTAAGTGGCACAGGGGTGTAATTGGTATAGTAGCAGGAAACTTGGCAAGGTTTTACAGAAAACCTTCTATTGTTATATCAGAGGATAGTTATTTGTGCGTTGGCAGCGGCCGTAGTGTAGAATCTATCAATCTGTTTGATGTAATAAAACGCAATGAAAATTTACTGGATAAATTTGGGGGTCATAAATTGGCCGTTGGTCTTACATTGAAAAAAGAACACATAGATCCCCTTAGGGATGCTGTAAATAAAGAAGTTGCAAAGCTAAAAGTCAATACACAAAACCAACTTAAAGTTGACTTAGCTTGCGGTATGGACCTTTTTGACAATAGTGATCTTTTAGACAAGCTAAGGGAGTTTGAGCCATTTGGCGCAGGACACGAAGAGCCGATTTTTTTTGTAAGAAACGCAGTATTAAAGGATATACAAAAAAAACCTTATCATAATTCGCTCCTTTTTGATTTTAACGGCAGGCTGAAACCTTTTGTTGCTTACGACATAGATAATTTAGAAATCAATAAGCGCTACAGTGTAGCCTTTTACATAACTTTTAACAAAACATACAGTAATTTTACCATTAGAGATATATTCAAGGAGTAAGTATATGAGTTTCAGCGAAAATGCCGTCACTGTGTTAAAATCACGCTATCTTAAAAAGAATGAGTTTGGCGAAGTGATAGAAACTCCCGACGAAATGCTAAAAAGAGTAGCTAATCACATAGCACAAAATGAAAAAGATTTTGATTACTGGTATGAAAAGTTTTATGAGCTTATGGCATCTTTAAAGTTTTTGCCCAATACACCTACTTTGGTTAATGCTGGAAACCCATTGGGGCAATTGTCTGCCTGCTTTGTTTTGCCCGTTGGCGATTCTATGGAAGAGATTTTTGAAGCGGTAAAGCAAACTGCTATTATACACAAAACCGGTGGCGGAACGGGGTTTTCTTTTAGCAGGTTAAGACCAAAGGGCGAGGTAGTGCAGTCTACAAAAGGTGTAGCCTCTGGGCCTGTATCGTTTATGAAAGTATTTGACTGTGCAACCGAATCGGTTAAGCAAGGCGGTGTAAGGCGTGGCGCTAATATGGGCATTTTAAGGGTAGATCATCCAGATATTATGGAGTTTATACACTGCAAAGAAAAAGAAGGCGAGATATCAAACTTTAATATCAGTGTAGCTATAACGGATGAGTTTTTAGAAAAGCTAAAAAACGATGAAGAGTATGATTTGATTAACCCTCATACCAAAAAAAGTGTAGGTAAGCTAAAAGCCTCAATTGTATGGGATGAAATAGCTACTAATGCGTGGAAAAACGGCGAGCCCGGCCTTGTGTTTATTGATAGAATAAACAAACTACACCAGATAAAAGGCGTTTTGATTGAAGCCACTAACCCATGCGGGGAACAGCCGCTTTTGCCTTATGAATCGTGCAATCTGGGTTCGATTAATTTATCGAGGTTTGTAAAAGATGGTGAGGTTGAGTGGGATGATTTAAAGGAAACTGTTCATACTGCTGTGAGGTTTTTAGACAATGTGATTGATGTAAACAACTACCCCATTGAGCAGATCAAAAACGAGACACTAAAGAATAGAAAAATTGGTCTTGGCATAATGGGTTTTGCTGATATGCTTGTGGACTTAAATATAGCCTACAATAGCAAAGAAGGTGTAGAAACAGCAGTTAAAGTAATGGGTTTTATACAAAGTCAAAGCCACATTGCTTCAAGTAATTTGGCCAAAGAGAGGGGCTGTTTTCCTGCCTGGGATAACAGTATTTACAAAGACCAAAATACACTTATGCGCAACGCTACAACCACAACCATAGCGCCAACTGGTACTATATCTATGATAGCAGATTGTTCATCTGGTATAGAGCCGTATTTTACACTTGCCTATTATAAGCAGGTGCTTGATGGCAAAAAACTAAAGTATGTTAATGAGCGTTTACTCGATCGATTACACTCAAGCGGTATTAATGTGGATGATTTTTTAGAAGAGCTTATAGCAAATGGGGGCAGGCTAAAAGGTTTAAGTTTGCCCAAACAGCTTGAGGATTTAAGCAAGATTTTTGTAACATCAATGGATATGGACTATAAAGCGCATATTGATATGCAAGCTGCGTTTCAAGTCTATACAGATAATGCAGTATCAAAAACAATTAATATGCCTAATTCAGCTACGGTAGATGATGTAAAACAGGCTTATTTGTATTCTATAGAGAAAGGTTTAAAAGGCTTAACTATATACAGAGATGGCTCAAGAAATGTACAGGTGTTAGTATCTGCATCTTCTAATAAAAGTCAGACTCAATCAATCAAGCGAGGCAATATTTTAAAAGGCATTACAGAAAAACTCAAAACTTCGCGTGGCAGTTTGTACGTGACGGTAAATACGTTAAATGGTAAGCCTATCGAGGTTTTTGCCAATATTGGCAAATCGGGTGGCGACATATCAGCTTTGTCTGAAGCTATAGGCAGGCTGATTTCAATTGCTTTGCAAAATGGTGTTGATGTGGAAAAGATAGTTAACACACTTATAAACATTACAGGCGCTCAACCAATCTGGAATGAAGGAAGGCTAATTAAATCTGTGCCAGATGCTATTGCGCAGGTATTGAAAGATCATTTTTTAGAAAAGAAGGTTGAAAAAAATTACGAGGAGTGCCCTGAGTGCGGTGGCGTATTAGAAGAAGTAGAAGGCTGCGCTGTATGCAAAAACTGTGGGTACTCGAGGTGTAGTTAATGGACATTGAAAAATTAGCAAACGAACAGTTTGAGCAAATCAAACGAGGTAGTATAGAAATAATAGAAGAAGACGAGTTAAAAGAAAAGATAAAAGAATCAATCAAAACAGGCAAACCACTAAAGATTAAAGCGGGTTTTGATCCTACAGCAAAAGACCTGCATCTTGGCCATACAGTGCTTATACAAAAATTAAAGCATTTTCAAGATTTAGGCCACGAGGTTTATTTTTTGATAGGTGATTTTACTGCTACAATAGGAGATCCCACAGGTAAAACGCAAACGCGTCCAGCACTATCAAGAGAGGAAGTTGAAGAAAATGCTAAAACATATAAAGAGCAGGTATTTAAGATTTTAGACAAAGACAAAACAAAGATTGTATATAACTCTACGTGGTGCAATAAGCTTACTGCAGCTTCTTTAATTGAGCTTGCAGGTCATATGAGTGTTGCAAGAATGCTTGAGCGTGATGATTTTGAAAAAAGGTATAAAAGCGGCAAGCCTATATCCATAAAAGAATTTTTATACCCATTGATTCAGGGATATGACTCAGTAGCGTTGCAAGCCGATGTAGAACTTGGCGGTAGCGACCAAAAATTTAACCTACTAGTGGGAAGGAGCCTGCAAGCAAAGTTTAACCAAAGACCTCAAAGTATACTCATGATGCCTATACTTGAAGGTACAGATGGTAAAAACAAAATGAGCAAGTCTTTGGGCAACTACATTGGTTTAAACGATAGTCCAAATGATATGTACGGAAAAATTATGTCTATATCTGACGAGCTTATGTTTAGATACTACGAACTGTTGTCAAATAAAAGCATTCAAGAGATTGAAAATTACAAAAAACAGGTAAAAGAAAACAAACTAAACCCAAAAATTATAAAAGAACAATTGGCGCTTGAAATTGTAGAGCGATTTTGGCCAGGTGAAGAGCAAAAAGCCAAAGAAACATTTGATGCGCTAACACACAAAGCAGTGCCAGATTCAATTGAACAGATAAGTGTAAAAATTGATACACCTACAATTTGGATATGCCACTTGATTAAAAACATAGGGTTTAGCGATTCGACAAGCAAAGCCAAGCGTTTAATTGAACAAAAAGGTGTGTATATAAACGATACGGTTTTAGAGGATAGCTCACTGCAGGTTAACAAAGGTGATAGTTTTGTATTAAAAGTGGGCAAAAAATTAATAGCAAAAATTACTATTAGCTAGGGTGCAAATCTATGCTTTTAACTATTGATGTGGGAAACACTACAACAGGTTTTGGTGTATTTGAAGGAAAAATCTTAGTGCATACATTTCGTATAAGCACCATAAATAGAACAGACGACGAAATAACCGTTTTGCTTTACGATTTATTTAAGATTAATGGTTTGAGTTTTAATATAGAAGGGGCGATTATTAGCTCTGTTGTACCTTATTTAACGCAAAAGATTATCAATGCTATTAAGAAAATCTTTAGAGTGCAAACAAAAGAAGTAGGTGCAGGTTTAAAAACGGGCGTAAAAATCCTCTACGATAACCCAAAAGAAGTGGGTGCAGATAGGATTGTTAATGCACTTGCAGCCTATGAAAAATGTGGGCAAAGTGCTATAGTGGTTGATTTTGGTACAGCTACAACATTTGACTGCGTAAGCTCAAAGTGCGAGTATTTAGGCGGTGTTATTGCACCTGGCGTTAACATATCTATGGAGTGCTTAAGAGAGCATACGGCAAAATTGCCAAAAATTAGTTTAGAAAAGCCTATGCATATTATTGGCAAAAACACCATAGAAAGCATGCGAAGCGGTATTTATTTTGGTTACATTGAAATGGTTGAAGGTATTCTTGATAGATTAAAGCTTGAGATGAAAGATCCGACAGTTGTGTTTACCGGTGGGGATGCAGAAATATTTATTAAAGAAATCAAGCAGGTAGACTATTTTGAGCCAAATTTGACTTTTTATGGACTAGAGAGTATTTATTACAAAAATGTATGAAATTTGTGTTTATGGTGCGGGTAGCTGGGGTAGCGCTGTTGCTAATTTACTTGCAAAGAAAAAATTTAACGTATGTCTGTGCGCGCGTGATGAAAAGCTAGTTTTGCAATTAAAAGAAACTTATCAAAACGATAAATATCTAAAAGATATACATTTGTCTAAAAATTTGGTTTTTGATATCCCAAAAAGCGCTAAAATAGGTATTTTTGCTGTACCCGTAAAGTACTTGCGTAGTTTTATAGAGCGTTTTCATATAAGGGTAGAGATTGCGTTAAGTTTAAGCAAAGGCATAGAAGACGAAACATTTTTGACCCCATCTGGTATACTGTTTCAAACATTAGGCGTTAAAGAAGAGCAATTTGCAGTATTGTCTGGACCTAATTTTGCGCAAGAAGTTGCTTTAGAGCTTCCAACGGCATCGGTTATAGCCTCACAAAATAAAAATTTAGCTAAAAAGCTTCAAAATATGTTTAATACGCATTATTTTAGGGTTTATACATCATCTGATTACATAGGCGTAGAGTATCTAGGCGCACTTAAAAATATCCTAGCAATTGCCTGCGGTATAAGCGATGGCTTGAATCTGGGTCAAAATGCAAGGGCTGCATTGATTACAAGGGGTATTGCAGAAATTTCTAGAGTATATAAATTTTTTGGCGGAAAAAGCAAAACAATGCTGAGTCTTGCTGGGATTGGTGATTTGGTCCTTACTACGACGGGCAACTTAAGTAGAAATCGCTTATTAGGCATGAAACTAGCTCAAGGTTTGTCAATTGATGAGATTCTAAGTCAGCTAAGAGGCGTTCCTGAAGGTTTAAATACCTCTATGGCAGTTTTTAGGCTATCAAAAAAATACTCTATAGAAACGCCCATAATAGATGAGATTTATAACATCATTGTAAACAAGAAAGACCCATTTGAGTCTATAAGCGCTCTAATGAGTAGGCCACTTAAGTCAGAATAATCAAAAATTAACTTTATATAACTTTAGAGCATTTTCATAGAAGATCTTTTTGCTCTGTGAGTTATCAAAATTATTATTAATAAGCTCAATGTCTGATGGTAAAAATGGTCTTTGTGCCCTAGTAGATGGCAGGTCGCTGCCAAAAACGCATGCATTTTCGTTTATCGCAAGTATCTGTTTAATTGCCCATACCGGATCAAAATCAAGTCTGCCAAAACCACTTGCTTTTACATAAGCTCCCTTGTCAACCAAATTCAATATATTTTTAAAACCTTCTTTGGATAAACCCAAATGATCTATTACAAGACGAGGGATTTTTAATAATTTATCTTTTATGCTGGGTATGTCTTTTGAATCAATATAGATTTCGCTGTGCCAGTTAACCAAATCATATACACGTTTTGACGCATATTCAATTAGATCTATCGCATCTTTTGTGCCTCTTCTTACATTAAACCTTATAGCTTTTACGCCTAGCTTGTCTAAATTTATTAAGTCTAAATCAGAGTATTTTGGTTTGTAGTTGATCACACCCATATAATTTCTGCCCAAAGCCGATAATGCCGATATTAAATACTGCGTGTCAAACCCCTGAAACGAACCAGAAACTACCGTTCCTCCAAGTAATTCGTAGCTAGACATAAATTTTAAATAATCACTTGGCAAAAATTGGGGTGGCAAATATCCTTGATTTTCAATAATAGGAAATCTGTAATCAATAATATGAAATATAGCATCAAATAGTTTTAGCATAACAAAAAAAGGCTACCTCTAAAAGAGGTAGCCTTAAAATATTAGTATTGGTAAGAAGCCATGCGCTTGTAGTTTTCGTATCGCTCTTTGGCATCTTCTTTGGCTTTTTCGTAGAGTTCTTCTGCTTTATCGGGGAATGTACGCTGTAGGGCAGAAAATCTTACTTCGCTGAGCAAGAATTCTCTAAACTTAGACAAATCTGGTTCTTTTGAGTCTAGTAAGAATGGGTTTTTACCCTCTTTTTTAAGCAAAGGATTATACCTGTAAAGATGCCAGTAGCCAGCTTCAACCGCTTTCTTTAGATGTTCTTGGACTGTTGCCATACCCGCTTTTATACCGTGAGCTATACATGGAGCGTAAGCTATGATTAACGATGGACCAGGGTAGCTTTCTGCTTCTTGTATAGCTTTTAGTGTTTGGTTGTAATCTGCGCCCATTGCAATTTGGGCAACATACACATAACCGTACGTTGTAGCCATTAGACCTAAGTCTTTTTTCTTTGTGCGTTTTCCAGCTGCTGCAAACTGAGCAATTGCAGACTCCGGTGTAGCTTTTGATGATTGTCCGCCTGTATTTGAGTAAACCTCAGTATCAACAACAAGTATATTGACATCTTCACCAGAAGCTATTACATGGTCTATACCGCCATAGCCAATATCGTATGCCCAGCCATCACCGCCAAATGCCCAAATGGATTTTTTAACCAGCATATCTGCGCTTTTTTCTACTTTGATAAGCAACTCTTGAACATTGGAAGAGAATTTGTTTTTATTTGATATAATGGATTCTATCTCTAAAGCGGCTTCTTTTGTTATCCTTGGGTCGTTCATATTATCAAGCCACTTTTTAAATGGTGCTTTGGAAGCTTCATCCATATCGCTTTCAACTATTTTTTCAATAACTAGACGCAAAGCCTCCCTTTGTTGCTTAACAGATAGCGCTATACCTAAACTGTACTCTGCGTTATCTTCAAATAAAGAGTTACCCCACGCTGGTCCTTTGCCTTTGGAGTTAGCACAGTATGGCATAGATGGAGCAGAAGCACCCCAAATAGATGAACATCCTGTGGCTGTTGCTATAATCATTCTATCTCCAAAAAGCTGTGTTACTAATTTATCGTAAGGTGTTTCGCCGCATCCTGCGCAAGCACCTGAAAATTCTAAGAGAGGTCTTGCAAACTGGCTGTTTTTAACTGTGTCTGTTGGCACTTCTTTTTCGGATATTTTTTCAACTGCAAAGTTCCAATTATCTATGTCTTTATTTTGAGTTTCTATGGGTTTCATAACAAGTGCTTTTTTAGGTGTAGGGCATACTTCTGCGCAGCTGCCACAGCCTGTACAGTCAAGCACAGATACCTGTATTCTATACTCATAACCTTTTACTTCCTTTCCAATAGCCTTTTTTGTCACAAAATCAGCTGGCTTTATTTTTGCTTCTTCTTCGTTTAGCAAAAATGGCCTAATTGCAGCATGAGGGCATACATATGAGCAAAAGTTACACTGGATGCAGTTATCTGGTATCCATTCTGGTACATCTATGGCTATGCCGCGTTTTTCAAAGGCAGCAGTGCCAGATGGGAACTCGCCGTTTTCTCTGCCCACAAAAGTAGAAACAGGTAATTTGTCGCCTTCTAGCCTATTCATTACATCAACTACATTTTTTATAAATTCTGGACGGTTTTCGTCTTTTTTATCTTCTTCTACAGGCACATTTTTCCAGCTTTCTGGCACATTAACCTTTACAATTGAATCAATGCCTCTATCTACTGCCTGGTAGTTCATATTTATGACTTTATCGCCTTGTTTGCCATAAGAGTGAACAATGGCTTCTTTTAGCAATTGGGTTGCAGTTTCTATTGGTATAATGTTTGCTAGTTTGAAAAATGCAGCCTGCATAATCATATTTATGCGTGCGCCAAGACCAATTTCTTTTGCAATTTTAGTAGCATTGATGATGTAGAAATTAATATTGTTTTGCGCAATGTAGCGTTTCATTTTATTTGGCAAGTGTTTATCAAGCTCTGATTCATCCCAAATGGTATTTAAAACAAATGTGCCGTCTTTCTTTAAACCAGAGAGTACATCGTATAAGTACACGTAAGACTGCTTATGGCAGGCAATGTAGTCTGCTTGGTCTATTAGGTAAGTCGACCTAATGGGTTTTTTGCCAAACCTCAAGTGGGAAACAGTTACGCCACCACTTTTTTTAGAATCGTACGCAAAGTAGCCTTGTGCGTACATATCTGTATTGTCGCCAATAATTTTAATGGCATCTTTGTTTGCACCTACTGTGCCGTCTGAGCCAAACCCCCAGAACTTGCAGCATACGGTATCTTTATCTGAAGTATTTATTTCTTCATCTATGGGCAGTGACAGATTGGTTACATCGTCAATTATGCCTATCGTAAAGTGGTCTTTGGGGCTGTTTGATTTTAGATTTTTAAATACAGATAATATTTGGGATGGCGTGGTATCTTTAGAGCTCAAACCATACCTACCGCCTACTATTAGTGGAGCATTGCTTGAGTTGTAAAACAGAGTTTTAACATCTTCATAAAGTGGCTCACCTAAGGCTCCAGGCTCTTTTGTTCTATCAAGTACGGCTATTTTTTTAACGCTTTTTGGTAGTACCTCAAAGAAATACTTTGGTGAAAATGGTCTATATAACCTTACTTTAATTAAGCCTACTTTTTCACCTTTTGCATTTAGGTAATCAACCACCTCTTCGATTGTTTCTACCACTGAACCCATAGCTATAATGATATTTTCTGCGTTTGGGTCTCCATAGTAATTGAATGGTTTGTAATCCCTACCTGTTAGTTTATTTATTTCATTCATGTATGAAGCCACAATGTCTGGTACAGCTTCATAGAATTTATTGGCAGACTCCCTTGCTTGGAAAAATATATCAGGGTTTTGTGCAGTGCCTATGATTTTTGGACGCTCTGGGTTTAGAGAGTTTTTCTTAAAGCGCTCAATTGCTTCAAAGTCAACAAGCTTTGCTAGATCTTCATAGTCTAGCACTTCTATTTTTTGTATTTCGTGAGAAGTCCTAAAACCATCAAAAAAATGCAAGAAAGGCATTCTAGCTTTAATGGCACTTAGGTGAGCAACAGCTGCTAAATCCATAGCTTCTTGAACGCTGCCAGATGACAAAAGGCTAAAGCCCGTTTGTCTTACAGCCATTACATCTGAGTGATCTCCAAATATAGAAAGCGCGTGTGTTGCCACTGTTCTTGCTGCAACATGAAATACACCAGGCAGTAGCTCACCGGCAATCTTGTACATATTTGGGAGCATTAAAAGTAAACCTTGAGATGCAGTAAATGTAGAAGTAAGAGCACCGCCTACAAGGCTTCCATGCACAGCGCCAGCTGCTCCCGCTTCTGATTGCATTTCCAATACTTTTACCGTTTGACCAAAGATGTTCTTTCTGCCCTCAGCAGCCCATGCGTCAACTGCTTCTGCCATGTTTGATGACGGCGTAATGGGGTAAATTGTGGCTACTTCTGTAAAAGCGTACGCCACATGCGCAGCAGCAGTATTGCCATCCATACTTTTCATTGATTTTGGCATCCCGACCTCCTTAAAGTTAAATATAAATTCATGCAAAAAAAAAATACCTAATTGCAATGATACTAATAAATTTAAGGTTTTTTGTCAAATAGATTTTTTTTCATTTTGTTAATTGTGTGTAAATTATGTTAAATTTATATTAAGAATTGAACTCAGACCCTTTAAGCGCTTATTTGGCGACTAAAATCAATGTACTCCAAATATCGATAAAAACACTCAGAATCGTAAAAATGTCTACTTTTTCGGCATTTTTAAATAATTTTCACGAAATTTTCACCAACTAAGTAATTATTTTAGTGTTCACAGAGTTAGTTTAATATTGAAAAAAATTATTTTTTGACGATATTGTAAACTATGAAGATTATCTTGAGAAGTTTTTTAGATTTTGCCAAAAATAATGGTTTTATCATTGCATCATCTTTGTCATTTTACTTTATACTCTCACTTGTACCTTTTTTACTTTTTTTGAGTTCTATATTTATTTTTCTTATATCGAGTTACACTCAGTATTACGATGTTGTTGTTCAAAAAATAGCACTTATTTTTCCTCCAATGTTCAAAAGTATGATATTAAATATAATAAAGCCATTAATTTATGTAAAAATAAGCTATTTCAGTCTAGTTTTGTATGCTGCTACTTCAATATCGTATTTTTATATGTTGGATGTTTATGTAAATAAAATTTTTAAGATTAACAGAAAAAGGCCTATTTTTGAGCTGCTTTTTATCTATATAATATTGATTGCTATTGTAATGGTGTTGTCAATTGCTTATTTAGCAGGTGTATTTGCACCAATCGAATTTGTGAGAAAATATTTAATGAATGTGTTTAAATTAGGTTTTTTGTACGATTTTTTTGGAACATATATAATACCTTTTTTATCATTGTTCATTGTATCTTTATTGCTATACCTTATATTGCCTCGCAGTAAAGTAAAGCTAAAGAATACACTTAAAGGTGCTTTTTTCTTTGCTTTAGTGCTTGAAGTTTTAAAGAGACTATTTATTATTTATGTTGTTAGTATTGCAAGGCTTAACATAATATACGGCACTTTTTGGGGATACATTGCTTTTTTAGTTTGGGTGTATGCGTTATTTTGTACTTTTTTGATAGGAGCTTACATTGTTTATAATTTGGAAAATAAAAATTTAAAATAAATTGTTTTTTGAGGTGGGTTTGTTGCGCGTTGCAAGTGCTATTTTTTGTATGCCGTCTGTTTTTGCAATATCAATTATTTTAGCAACCAAACCATAAGCTACTGTTTTATCCGCTTCTATGACTATTTGTGCCTTTGGGCTTACTTTGAGAAATGAGTTAAGTTCAGTAAAAGTTGATAAACGTTTGCCAATATATAATCTTTCATTTTTTGTAATTGTTATTATTATATCCTTCTTTGCAATATTTGCGCTGCCAGAATGAGTTCGTGGTAAGTTCACTTTTATGCCTTTTACTATCATTGGTGTCGTTACCATAAAAATTACAAGCAAAACAAGCATTACGTCAACTAAAGGCGTTATATTAATTTTATTAAACATACCCTTTTGACTAGCGTACTTCATTTAACGTCCCGTAAATGTTTTTGTTTTAAAAACATCAAACACTAAAATTATGAAAAATGCTTTAGTGAAAAAACACTACCATTACCAAAGCTATTAAGATACACACAACCGATGACAAAACACCTAGCACATCCATAAAGTTTCAACTTTTAAACCTTTTAGATAGTTAAAATACTTTTTAACCTTTCGATTAATGTTGGTTTTTTAACTGTGTTTGCAATTAAAACTGGTATTTTTTTATCCAAAAACTTATTGTATAAATCAATATAACCTATAACTTCATTTTTTTTAATTGGCAGTTTAATGCTATTTTCTTTAAATTTTATATTGTATCTTACACCGGGCCATGTTACTGTATAGAGTGATTTTCCAAGAATTAACGGTACAGGCTTAAGCCAGGTGAATTTTATATACCCTATTGCTTCACCATGCTTAAATATTTGTGATAAATGTATATTGTGCTTGACTTGATTAATTATAGCTAAAGAAGATTTAAGTGCATCCATCAGAGGTTTTCTTCCATATTCTCCAAGCAGAGCGCCTATTATTAAAACACTCTTCCATTTTAAATCATGTTTAGATGCAAAAACAAAGTTGCCACCAGATTGTGGCATTGATCCCGTTTTTATGCCTGTAATACCATCTTTGCCTAAATCGTAATTCACATTGTAAACTGTGCCGGCTACTGGTAACGTAACTTGAGGTTTTGAGACAATATATCTAAATTCGGGTATTTCCATAACTTTTTTGGCAAGTTTAAGTTGATCATTTGCTGTGCTAACAGTATACAATCTCACGCCTGCAGGATCTGCATAGTGGGTATGGTTCATACCCAATTGTTTTGCGATTTTGTTCATTTTTTCAACAAATGCTTTTGTACTGCCGCTATCCCATTTTGCAAGAATCGTTGCACAGTTGTTTCCAGAAGGTAGTAGCAAACCCTCTAGAAGTTGCTTTTCGCTGAGTTTTTCATTTTTTGCTACTTTTAAAACTGATTGTTGGTTTTTTTTATCATTTATGTATGTTTTAACGTCATTTTCTGTAATGTTTATAATCGGACCATTTTGGCCTATATGCAAAGGATGATCTTTTAAGATTATATAAGCTGTCATTATTTTTGCTACGCTTGCAAGGGGGATGGGTTGTTGGTGGTTTGTTTGTGAAACAATACCGTAATTATCAATTATTACAGAACCCTGTGTGTCGTATGGCCATTTTATTTTTAAATTGCCAGCTACCTGGTAAGAGTCTGGTATATTGATTGATATTTGAGGTTTATTAGACATTGTTATAGCTTTAAAAAAAGCTAAAGCACATATTAATATAATAGCAACAATGAAGGCTAAAATAAAGCTATGTTTTTTGTGGGATCTAAACATAAATCAACTCCACCAATTAAACTATCTCATCCTCAATTTTTAAATTTTCTAGGCGTTCAATCCTTTTTTCAATTGGAGGATGTGTGCTAAATAAACTTTTAAATGTTTCGCCTTTAAATGGGTTTACTATAAACATATGTGCTGTTGTTTGAGATAAGTGAGTATTAGGCATTGGCGAAAGTTTATTTGCTGCTTCTAACTTCTTTAAAGCGTTAGCTAAATACATAGGGTTGCCAGACATAAGTGCTCCACCTTTGTCTGCTGCATACTCTCTTTGCCTAGATATAGCTAGCTGAATTATAGTAGCTATTATAGGGGTTAGTATAGCAACAAAAAGCAACCCAAACATATTATTGTTTCTTCTATTATTGCCCATACCACCAAATATTGCTGACCATTGAGCCATCCATGCTAAATAACTGATTGCTCCTGCTATGGTAGCAGCAACTGTGCCGGTCAGTATATCCCTATTTTTAACATGTGTTAATTCATGACCCAAGACACCAGATAACTCATTTGCAT
>JBFWJP010000004.1:0-3497 GCA_050253135.1 Desulfurella sp.
GTTTTAAACTTTATTTTTAACAACAACATTTTATCGCATGTAAAAGAAGTAGGCGATTACTTTATCAAACAACTATTGAGTTTAAAAGAGAAAAAAACTTCAATAAAATCTGTAAAAGGTATAGGCCTCATAGTTGGTATATCAATTGATAAACCTTGTGAAGAAGTCGTTAATAAAGCTTTAGAAAATAAAATATTGATTGGCAAAGCAGGAAGCGATACGTTGAGGTTTGAACCACCTTTGATTGTAGAAAAAGAACATATAGATAAATTAATTGAATTTTTAGATTCTATATTATGAAATTTGAAGATGACATACAAAAAATTTCAGATATTATAGCCACCGTCTTTGGTGTAGGCTATACAGCATACGCACCTGGTACAATAGGGTCATTGTTTGGAGTTTTAATTTATATGTTTTTAAAAGAAGCTTCACTAAGTATTTATTTACTGACTGTAGCTTGTTTGTTTGTAGTGGGTACTATCGCTAGCGAAATTGTAGAAAGTGCATACAATATAAAAGATCCTTCTTTTGTAATTATTGATGAAGTAGTAGGTATGCTTGTAACTCTAGCCTTTGTGAGTTATTCTTTTTGGGCTGTAGCTTTAGGTTTTTTGTTTTTTAGAATCATTGATATATCAAAAATCCCACCGCTGAATTTTTTAGAGCGCATAGGCGGAGGCCTTGGGATTATGCTCGATGATTTAGTAGGTGGTATAATGGCTGGTATTTTACTCTATATTATATTCAAATGAGTTACGGAATTGTATTTTTAGATATACCGTATTCTTTAGATTGTTATGTAGATAAAATCATTTCTGTTTCAGGTTTAAAGCCTTTTATAGTATCCTGCAGGGATGATTTTAATGAAATGCGCAAAGCTATAGAATTTGCATTCCAAAGCACAAATGGTTTGTTTATAGTTTACCCAAAAAGACTGTGGCATAAATTGCAAAAAATTATGCTTGTTAGTTTTGAACGCCCAAGTGTATTTAAAGACGAAGCCTACATTGTAGCATCTGGTTTCGAGAAACTATCAGAAGGCGTATTTGCTAGCTTTGTTTACGATAAACCCATAGTGTTTTTACCAGAAGAATTAAAAGAAAATTTTAGTTTTGAAAGCTTAAAAAAACTATTCAATACCCAAAAACAGACTATTGGTATTTTTGAAGGCAACTTAAACACTCAAAATACAATTTTTGCAGATGAAGTTTATTCGGTAGTTGAGTTAAATAAACAAGAATTTGAAGAATTAAATTTTAATAAAACAAAAATCTTTACATACGACGCTTTAAGTTGCCATACGGCCCTATACAGTGTTATTTCAGATAAATCAGTAAAAATATCTATTATTGATTTGTCAAGTGGCGGTTTTTTTGTATCAAAACTAATGTCTATAGAAAATTTTAAAAAACACATAGCGCTGTGTATTGAAAGTCTTAATGATAAAACCCTAGAGTATTTTTTTGGGATTGATGAAAACTATAAAAAGAGGTTTGGAAGTTTTAGTGAAACTTTTGCAAAAGAGTTGTCTAGTTTTTCATTGACTATAAGTGACGCTGATTTTGCAATAACCATCACTAATAACTCTGAGTTTGATAAGTTTTTATTTTTTGTATATTACAAAGACAATAGTTATAATTTTAGTATCAGAGAATTCAAGGGAAGCTACATGATTGTTAGGCAGAAAGTAGCTGCTTTTGCAATGCTGTTTTTGAGAGAATTTATATTATCAAAAAATTTATGAGAGTATTTGTTGCAATAGATTTGCCACATAACATAAAAAATGCTATCAGTTCATTGATAGGACAACTACAATTAAAAAACAACAATATAAAATTTACAAAAATTGAGAATTTGCATATTACTTTAAAATTTCTAGGAGAACTTAAAAGCGATAATATCATGCATATTGAAAATTTTTTAAACGAAATTGCATTAAAAAATAAACCATTTGAAATTGATTTAAAAGATAGCGGTGTTTTTAAAAACCTTAAAGACCCAAGGATATTGTGGTTAGGCCAAAATATCAATAAAGAATTTGAAAATATCGCTTCAAATATTGATGAGCTTTTTGCAAAAGAACACCACATATGCCATATAACACTTGCAAGATTAAAAAATAATATTACTCCACAAAAAGTAAGAGAGCTTTTAGAACTAACAAACTTTTTTATTCAAAATAATCTACTAAATTTTAGAGTAGAGGAATTTTATCTTTATGAGACCATACTAACGCCAAACGCTCCTATCTATAAGCAAATAAAAAAATTTAAACTCCAAGCATAATTTCATTGACTTTTTTTGCAACATATAGTATTAATTATACGATTGATTAATGGAGTAGGAAGTTTTATGAGTACTAAAGAAAAAATTTTAGAAAAAGCAAGTGAATTATTTGCTCAGTATGGTTACCAGGAGACTTCTATTAGAAGAATAGCCAAAGAAGCAAAAGCAAACAGTGCAATGATTAGCTATTATTTTGGAAGCAAAAAAGCATTGTATGAAAGCGTCTTGTCTGCAAATATGGATGAGTTTTTAGAAAATATTAACAAAATAAAAACTGATGATGAAAAAGAGTTTTTGAAAGAATTTATTAAAATACACATAGATGTGTTAAGGAAAAGAGGCAAATACATTTCATATCTAATGCTAAAAGAAAGTGCAACAAATTTTGAACAGGTTAAATCACTAAAAGATAAATACTTTGATCCCCTCTCAAATATACTAATTGATGTTTTAAAAAAAGGTAAAGAAAAGAAAATTTTCAAGCCATTCAATGAACAAATGATGCTTCAGTTACTCATTGGTATCAATGTTATGCTTGCTTTAAAAAACACACAAAGCAACACAGAAGAGTTATCAAATGTTGCATACAGTGTTTTTATGAACGGAGTGTGCGAATGAAAATGTCGATTCAGACAAAACGTCTCAATTATTATTTTTGTTTACAATTGATTTACAATTTGTTTATATGCAATTTACAATTGCACCCTAATATCAAAATGAAAAATTTAAGTATTGGAGGTGCCTTATGAATCAAACTCATTTTTGTTTATTTTACAAATTTAAATTTCTGTTTTCTAAACTAAATAATAAACTTAGAAAGAGGCTTAAGTGAAAGGCCTGCTAAAAATTGCCCTTAAGCTTCTTGCAAACGATAGAGGCAAATTCTTTACACTCATTTTAGGTGTCACATTCGCTGTATTTTTAATGAATCAGATGACTTCTATGTTTGCTGGTATTATGAGAAAATCCACAGCAAATGTTATAAACATCGGTGCAAAGATGTGGGTTATGGACCCATCTGTAGAAAACGACAGAAGCTCTATACCACTGCCAGACTATGTGCTTGATTATGTAAGAAGCATAAAAGGTGTAGCTATGGCTGTGCCCATTTACTTTGGCTCTGGTCTTGTAAAACTCCCAGATGGTACATACCAAGGTGCTAACATTATTGGTTTGGATGATACCACGCTGTTTGGCAGACCGCCTAT
>JBFWJP010000004.1:3597-24797 GCA_050253135.1 Desulfurella sp.
TAAAAGGTGTAGCTATGGCTGTGCCCATTTACTTTGGCTCTGGTCTTGTAAAACTCCCAGATGGTACATACCAAGGTGCTAACATTATTGGTTTGGATGATACCACGCTGTTTGGCAGACCGCCTATCATAAAAGGTGATTTAAACAAGATTTACAATTCTGATGCCTTTATAGGTGTTGTGGATTCAGATTATAGACGCATAGGCTCACCTGGCATTGGATCAGTTTTAAGCATTAACGATCATAGGGCGGTAATTGTGGCGCTTGCAAAACCAGCAAGCGGAGGTCTTTTTGGCACGCCTACGCTGTATACCACATACACAAGGGCTACACAAGACTTGCCTCAGACCAGGTATTCTATGTCCTATATCCTGCTAAACCCAAAAAGCAATGCGGATATCCCATACATTCAAGAACAAGTTAAGAAATTAGGCTATAAAGCACTCACGCAAAAGCAGTTTGAAAAAACAATAGAGAACTTCTACAAGTATAAAACAGGTATGGGTACAAACATCATGATAATGACTTTTATTAGCTTCATTGTAGGCCTATCCATTGCAGGGCAGACATTCTATGCCTTTGTGCTTGAAAACTTAGAAAAGTTTGGTGCCCTAAAGGCAATAGGTGCCAAAA
Source organism: Desulfurella sp. (assembly GCA_050253135.1). GTDB lineage: Bacteria > Campylobacterota_A > Desulfurellia > Desulfurellales > Desulfurellaceae > Desulfurella. The sequence continues at coordinate 4,231 of JBFWJP010000004.1, forward strand.
AGTACGAGCTTATGGCTATGATTTTGTTTCAAGCCTCGGTCACAAGCTTTATAGGATACGGCTTTGGCATTATGATTTCGTCTTTAATGATAGCTATCTCTAAGGCAAGGATACCAAACTATGCAGCAGTTGTAACCTACCAGAACATGCTCATTGCTTTTTTAATGGTAGTTGTCATAGCTGGCTTTTCAAGCTACATAGGTATAAGAAAGGTTCTTAAAATAGAGCCTTTTGATGTGTTTAGGGGTTAATATGAAGGCAATATTGGAAGCTAAAAATATAGTTAAATACTTTGGTAACGATGAGAACAAAACATACGCCCTAAAAGGTGTAAACCTCACAGCTTATTATGGAGAAGTCCTATACATCGTAGGTCCATCTGGCTCTGGCAAAACTACGCTTTTGAGCATAATCTCTGGGATCTTGCGCCCAAACGAAGGTACAGTAACAGTAAAAGACAAAAATATATGGCAGATGAAAGATGATGATCTTGCAGACTTTCGATTAAACCACATAGGTTTTGTCTTTCAAGACTATCATCTGTTTCCAAAGCTTACCACCACAGAAAATGTTAGCATACCTCTATTCTTAAAAAGGCAAAATTGGGATAAATCCTTAAAAGAAGCAAAGTACTACCTTGAAGTTATGGGGCTTGGATCAAAAGCAGACTTACCCGTGTATAAACTCTCAGGCGGCGAACAGCAGCGTGTAGCAATAGCAAGAGCAGTTGTATCAAAGCCTGATATATTGATTTTTGATGAGCCTACCGCATCGCTTGATGGAGAAACAGGCAGACAGATTATAGCATTTGTCAAAGAGCACTTGCTAACACAGGAGCGCACCATAATAATAGTCACACATGACTCAAGGATATTTGAGTTTGCAAACCGTATTCTTCACATGGAAGACGGTAAGCTGAAACAGACAACAGACAATTCAAATCATCTTGATGAGCAAAAGACGATTACTAAATTGGAGGCACAATGAAAACTAAAGTTATATTTTTGATAGCAAGCGTTGGCATACTAATTGGCCTTGTTAGCGCCTACATCTACAATAAGCGCACAAGCGCTCTACCCCCCATGCATGTAGTAAAAAACCCCTATGAGGCTGGCCTATATGCTACAGGCATTATTGAAAGCTACCAGACAAACGGCGAGAATATAAATATCTTTCCTGATGTATCAGGCAGAGTTACTGAGATTTTTGCAAAGGACGGTCAAAGCGTAACAAAGGGTACACCGCTTTTTAAAATAGACGATACACAGCAAAAAAATACTACACAGCAAGCCTATTATCAGATGAAAGCAGCCCTTGCCTACTTAAATGAGCTAAAAGCGCAGCCTCGAAAAGAAACGCTTGAAGTTTCAAAAGCCCAGCTTGATTATGCTACAGCTCAGCTAAAATCAGCAAAAGATCAGTGGGATATAGTAGAAAAAGCCCATAAACTAAACCCAAACTCTGTAAGCAAAAGCACGTATATTACCACAAAAGACGCATATGAGACAGCTAAAGAAAACTACCAAGTAGCCCTAAAACAATATGGGCTAACAAAAGCCGGTGCCTGGATATATGATATTCAAAATGCACAAAGTCAGTATGAAGCAGCTCTAAAATCCTACCTTGCAAATAAAGCGCTGCTTGATAAATACACAGTTAAGGCCCCAATTAACGGCGTAGTGTTAAAAGTGGCTACAGCTGTTGGAAGCTATGTGTCGCCTTCTGGCTCATACGGTACATATACTCAAGGCTATGGACCAGTTGTTGTGCTTGGCAACATTGAGAAAGAAATGGAAGTTAGATGTTATGTAGATGAAATCTTAGTGCCAAGACTGCCAAAGCCACAAGATATGATAGCTACTGCTTTTATAAGAGGTACAGATAAGAAAATTCCGCTTAAGTTTGTAAGCCTTCAACCATACACCACACCAAAAATAGAACTATCAAACCAAAGGACAGAACAAGTAGATGTAAGGGTACTACCTATAGTGTTTAAATTTAGAGTGCCAAAAGATTTAACAATTTATCCTGGGATGCTTGTGGATGTATATATAGGAGAAAAGAAATGAGATATAAGGCAATTTTGGCTTTAACTTTAGCTGCATTTTTATCATCATGCGCTTTGTACACTGCGCCAAAAAGTGTTAAAGTGCAGATACCTTCTGAGTTTAAATACAGTGTAAACTCAACCAACTCTACGCTAAGTCAAAACTGGTGGGAAAACTTTAAAGACAAAACACTAAACGATACAATTAAAACCGCTTTGGATAACAACCTTAATTACAAAATTGCGCTAAAAAATATTCAGATTGCACAAACCTACGTAGGTCAAAACCAATCAGCCCTTTTGCCAACAATCAACGCCACATTTTCATCAACACGCAATCAGCCTTCTTTAAATCAGAGTCCTTCTGCGCTAACTAGCTCAAACAAGATATATAACCTTCACCAAGCAGGCCTATCTGCTTCTTACGAGCTTGATGTGTGGCACCAGATACAAAACAGCGTAAACCAAGCAAAAGCCAATGTAGAACTCTCACAAGCGGATGCAAATGTAGTAAAGCTTACGCTTCTAAGCAATGTAGCTCAAACCTACTTTCAGCTTAGCGCGCTTGATCTATCCATAGAAAACTTCACTAAACAGCTTGAATCAGCAGAAGAAATTCTAAAACTAAACGAGGATAAATACAAAAGCGGTCTTATCAATATAGAACCCGTAGAAAATGCAAAAACGCAAGTTGAAAACATAAAAACAGTCCTAAACAACCTCATAAAGCAAAAGCAAGTTACACAAAATACGCTTGCCTACTACCTAGGTAAATACCCAGAAGATTTTTCTATTAAGCCATCAAGTAAAGATTTTGATTCTCTAAACTACGCAGAGCTAATACCTCCTCAAGTACCCTCCACAGTTTTAACCCAAAGACCAGATGTAAAAGAAGCCATGTACAATGTGCTCTCTTATGCCTATGCCCAAAAGCAGGCACTTGCAAACTTCTTTCCTGTGTTTAACCTAACCGCCAATTACGGTTATGCATCTACAAACCTTTCAAGTTTTATAGAAAATGCAAGCAACGTCTGGAGCTTTGGGTTAAATATCCTAGCGCCTATATTTAATTACAAAAAGAATACAAGCATCTATGAGCGCTCAAAGCTTCAGTACGAGCAGGCGGTATTAAACTACAGAAATACCGTGATAAACGCTTTCAAAGAAGCTGACAGCGCCCTTGCCTCATACAAAAAAGACAATGAAGCGCTGCTTAGTTATCAAAAAAACTACCAATCGGCCAAAAATCTCTACGACATATATAATGCTCAATATGAAGCAGGCACGGTAGATTACATAACATACCTAAACTACAAGATAAATTTGCTCAATGCTCAATACAACCTCATAAACCAAAACCTGCTTGTTAGAGAAGACGTAATTAGCATATACAATGCACTTGGCATGGGATTATCTTCAGATTAGCTTTGAAACCCCCTATTAAATAAATTGGGCAACTTCTTGAAAAGGGTTGCCCAAACTTTAGCATTTTTTATAATTTGACTTTTTAAAAAAAGTGGTTATAATTAAAAATTGTTGACGCGGGGTAGAGCAGTCCGGTAGCTCGTCGGGCTCATAACCCGGAGGTCGGAGGTTCAAATCCTCCCCCCGCTACCAAGTAACTTGCCTAAACTACTTCACATTTATTATATAAACTTATAAATCTATTTAAATAAAGTCATTTGACAATTAATAGAAACTATATAAACTAATCGCAAGTTAGTTATCTTTTGGGGGTATTATGGAGTTGTTTAGGAAAAAAACAGTCGAAATGATCGAAGATGACACAAGAGAAGGCCAGCCGCATTCATTAAAGAAAGCGCTTAGCTGGTTTGACCTGATATTGCTTGGTATAGGTGGTATCATTGGCACTGGCATTTTTGTAATAACTGGCGTTGCAGCAGCAAAATACGCAGGACCTGCACTTATTGTATCTTTTGTAATTGCTGGCCTTGCAAGTGCTTTTACAGCCTTGTCTTATGCAGAGTTTGCATCAAGCTTTCCAATCTCTGGCTCAACATACAGCTACAGCTATTTGGCACTAGGTGAAATTGTTGCATGGGTAATTGGGTGGGATTTGATACTAGAATATGCATTTGCACTACCTGCTATTGCACTTGGGTGGTCTGGATACTTTACTGCCCTTTTGCACTCACTGGGTGTCAATGTTCCAGCACAAATTGCGAATTCTTCGTTTGCAGCTGCTGGAGGCATTATAAATATACCTGCTATGGGTATAATATTGTTGCTTACATGGCTTGTATACTTGGGTATTAGAGAAAGCGCAACTTTTAATAACATAGCTGTTATTTTTAAAGTTTCCGTGATTTTATTTTTCATAGCGGTTGCTGTGTGGCATATAAAACCAGTTAATTGGCACCCATTTATGCCATATGGCTGGCATGGAATTATGACAGGAGCTGCCATAATATTTTTTGCATATATAGGCTTTGATGCAGTTTCTACAGCTGCAGAAGAATCAAAAAACCCAGCGCGCGATATGCCAATTGGTATTATTGGCTCGCTAACTGTAAGCTCTATTTTATATATAGCTGTGGTTGTTATTTTAACGGGTATTATACCATACAAGTTGCTAAATGATCCAGCACCTGTTGCAAAAGGTTTAGAATATTTAGGTATGAGTTTTGGGGCTGGACTTGTTTCAATAGGCGCACTTGTGGGCATTACTACTGTATTGCTTGTAATGCTCTATGGTCAGGTCAGGATATTGTTTGCTATGTCAAGGGACGGTCTTTTGCCTCATTTTTTTTCAAAACTACACCCAAAACACAAAACACCATATTTAAGCACGTGGTTTTTGGGAATCATTACTTCTTTGATAGCTGGGTTTTTACCAATCGATGTATTGGCTGAACTTGTCAATATAGGCACATTATTTGCTTTTTTGCTCGTATCTTTATCTGTAATAATTTTGCGCTATACAAGGCCAGAGCTACAAAGAAAGTTTAAATGCCCATGGGTGCCACTTATTCCTATTTTAGCAATCCTATTTAGTGGATATTTGATGATATCTCTACCCATCGAAACCTGGATAAGATTTACTATATGGTTCATTATTGGCTTTATAATTTACTTTACATACTCAAGGCACAATAGCAGGCTAGCTAAGAAAGCTGAGTAATGGTATATTTATTTCTACCGGTTTTTTTTGATTCGTACAGTAAATTATCTGCAGCTTTTAGGTAATCTTCTTCGCTAAGTGTTGTTTTTCCTATAGTGTAGGCTATGCCAATGCTTATGCCTACACTTATTGTTTGATTATTTATTATAAATGGTTTTTTAATCGTATTTAATATACGTCTAGCTAATTCTTCAAGATCTTCTTTTTTTTCAAAACTATCAGTTAAAATCAAAAATTCATCGCCACCAAAGCGAGAGAGCGTATCTTCTTTTCTTATAATAGATTTTAGCCTTAAAGAAACGCTTTTTAATAATTTATCACCCATATCATGACCAAAGGTATCGTTTACTTTCTTAAAACCATCTAGGTCCATAGAAAATAAAGCTATACTGCCTGGAATTCTATGTGTTTTTGCAACTGCTTGACTAAAACGCTCCATAAAAAAACTCCTATTTGGCAATCCCGTTAAATTATCATGGTATGCTAAGTATAGAGCCTTATTCTTCGTTGATGCCTGGAGCTTTTCAAGCTTAATAAGCTTAAGTTTGTTTTTGAAATTCTCTAAAAATTGGGCCAAAATATCAAAAGTATCGCTGCTTTGTAAAATTAATTTATTTTTGCTTGCTATAATTAAACTGCCAACAACTTTATTATCCATTAAAAATGGAAAACACCACACAACTCTAAGTTTACAAAATTTATATATTTCTGTTAATTGTTTTGAGTTTGCTACATCAATCATTTGTGGATAAAGACTATTTGTAGCTAAACTCAAAAAATACCTATTACAGACTCCATTGGTTGCAACTTTCGATTCAAAACACTCTAAACATTCTTTTTTTGCTTTATAGGATTTTATTATCATTTGATTTTGCTCTTTAAAGTAAAATATGCAGAGATCTATGTAGTGATTTTCTATCAATTTATCTGAAATTTTATCAAGAACTGACCTAAAAGACACTTTATCAATCATTAAAGCATTTATGTCATTAGAGGTCTTAACGAAAGACATATTGATTAATCTCAATCTGTCAAAAAGATTTAATTTATAAAAAGCCCACAATAAGATAATGCTGAAAATAATAAAACTTGAAAAAGTTATAAGCAAAAAGAATACAATACCATGAAAAAATTTTTCATAAAGCTCTTTTTTGGAAACACCAACAAACAATGTTCTGCCTGTATACGGAATTTGCGCATAAGATATAAGCTGAGTTTGCGTTTCAAAGTTTCCGCTTGATTTTGTCACATATTTTAAATAATTTTTGTATTCATCTTGACTTATTTTTTTCAAGCTATCTTGAAGCTTACCGTCTTTTTGCAAAATAAATACATTTAATGATTTGTAGTTGATATTGATTAGAGATTTTATCAACATTAAAACAGGAACTCTACTTACCAAAATATAGCCTTTGTCAAATGGTATACAATCTGCTACAGTAAGCTTGCCATTTATATAAAATGCGCTGCTAATATTTATTTTATTTTTACTGCAGGTACTATTTTGAAGCAACTTTAAGCCAACATTTTCCGGATAGGCGCAAATGACTTGTTTATCTGAGCTTGTAACTAAAACAGCATATATATCTGGGTATTTGTCTACATAGTTTTTTATAGTAGAATTAATCCTTTGTGTATAAAAATTAATAGCAATAGAATCTTTAAGCGAGTTTTCTGAATTATGCAATAATCTAACATAGGTTTGAATAGTAAATGCACTTTGCTGTGCTACTGTGTCTAACTCAGTGGCCACATGGCGCATAAACTTTCCATAAACTCTTATAAAAACAGCAAAAATTATCAAAAAAGCAATAAGGCTAACCACAGCCCAACTTATTATAAAGTACTTTGATAAATGTGTTTTAAAAAGCTTATTACTCACCTATACCACCATTTTCCCTATATCACAATAAATTAACTTTCTTATTTGCAAAAATCCTTAATTAGTAAAAAAAACACCCTATATATTAGAAACCGTATTTCGCTTATTGTACGTTTACTATATATACCTACCAAATATTTTTTCAAGTAAAAATTATCACTAATTAAGCCTTTTGAGCGCCAGATTTCAGCCTTGATCCTGTAATTTGACCTGCCACGGATGCCACTAAGAATAGAGGTATAAAGTAATAGCTAATGCCAAGTAAAATTCTAGGCAGAGCAATAAATGGGATTGGAATGTGTATATAAGCAAACCAGCGCCAGGAAAACTTTTTTACTTTAGACCTTAATCGCCCAAAGGGAATGTTAATCAAAAAAGCGAAAACTGCTAACAGCACAAACATATGTTGTATTTTAATTATTTTTATTAAAATTGCAAATTTTTCTATTTTTTGAATTTTATGGTTTGCAAAAAATATTTTTTTAGCTATAATTTAGTTATCTTTAATGTATTGGAGGAACACTATGAAAAAAATTTTCTTATCTATCGTAGGCTTGATTTTAATGTTTTCTTATGCAAACGCAACAGTTGATTACACATCCATTGCTAAAAAGCTTGTTCCTGCAAATGTAAACATTGAGCTTAAGCAGACTAATGATTTCCAAATCTCGGGTTTTAAAACATTTATAGCAACACTAAAACCTCAAAACGCATCTGTAACTGTTTATAAGTATTTATGGATCTCAGATGATGGCAAATATGTAATACCAAATCTTTTATCTTATGCAAACAATTCTATCTCGCAAATTGAACCAAAAGTTAAAGAAACCTATAATATGGTAAATATTGAGTGGTTCAATAGAGTACTATCAACGCTTAGCCCAAATTTAAGAAAAAGCTACGGCAATGGAAAAACTGAAGTTTACGTATTATCTGACCCATATTGTCCTTTCTGCAAAGAACAGCTTGCCCAAGCAATTGAGCTTGCAAAACAAAATAAAATTAAACTGTATGTTATACCATTTGACGTACACGGAGAAAAATCAACACAAGCTTCAATGTTATTTTGGGATATAGAATCAAAAACAAACCTTGCTAACGCTTTATCGAAAGTAGAGGCGGCACCATTTGAAAATGTTGACAAGATTGTATCTCAAAATCAAAACTTAATCAAACAACTAACACCAAAATATCAGGCAAAACTTCACTACTTAAAAGAAGAATTTTTTAAACAAAAATTAAACGGCACACCTTCTATAGTCATCAGAAAAACAAACACAACAGGCATAGTAATAGTTGGTTTAACGAATTTAGCAAACTTTGTAAAATAAATTATGAAAAAAAAGCTTTTAATAGCTTTTATCACTCTAATAACTCTTTTTATTTTAACATTGGCAGGTTACTTTAGCCTGCCATTTTTCTTAAAAAGCCAGTATTTTTTACACTTAGTTGAAAATAAAGCGCATGTAAAAATAGAAAAAATCGAAAATTACAAAATTTCTCAAACGCTAAATTCTGTAAAAATAAACATTTCAAATTTGGAATTAAAATCAAGTAGGTTTCATTCCGATGCAAAAAATGTATCATATACACTTAAATTAGGCGAGTTACTTTCCAAAAAGCCAACATTTGGCAATCTAAAAATTCAAAACTTAGATATTACACTATACCCTTCAAAAACACCTTCAAAAACTAAAACACTAATAAAACCACTCCCTTTATCCATAGATATAGCAAAATTAAACGCATCATATGAAAATTATAAAATTAATGGTGCACTACATGTAATATTGGATTTAACAACAAAAAATAATAACTTTTCTTTTAACGGTAGTTTGAACAATAATCCAATTGAACTTTCAGGCGATATAAACCCAACCAACCTCCATATTAATTTAAATGTTAAAAAATTTTCACCAAAAGGTTTTCCGGAATACTTAAAAGCCATTAATAACGCAAGTGCAAAATTAAATTTAACGCTCAAAAATAATCTGGAACTTTTAGATGGTAAAATAAAAATAAGTAATATAAACTACAAAGGTCTAGAGATTAAAAACCCAAGCGCCACTTACTTGCACAATGAACTTTATTTAAACGCCCCAAGCGTTGTGTATAAAGAAAAAGTCGTTGGCAAAAATGCCAATCTAAAACTCAACACAAAAAACTATAGCGCTACACTTTTATTTAGTCAGATAAATGTAGCAAAGCTAAGTATTAAAAAACCAACAATAAACTTTCAATATAACAAAAACAACAATAATTTTTCCCTTAAAGGGTTTGGGGACGGTTTTTTAACTGAAGCAAAAGGCACACTGGATACCAAAAACTTTGAAAATACTACATTAGATGGTTTTTTTGAAACCCCATACATTGACTATAGCAATATTAAACCACTAATAAGCAAAAAGCTTCAAGAATATATATATTCTTTTGAGGTAAAAGCAAAAAAGATTACATTTAACGGTAAAATAAAAGACAAAGAAGATATTATAAAAACTGGGGAGCTCATTGCACAAAATGCCAAATTTGCAGTTGAAAAAGGCACATTTCCATTTGTTGTTACTTTTGCCAATATCAATATTACACCTAAAACAATTACTATTGATGGAACTGGCTTTAGTGACAAAGTAAACCTTATTAGCTCAAAGATTGTCATTGCACGGAAAAAAGGCTACCCAGCAAATATGCATTTAGTGCTAAACGGTGAGTCTACAAAAAATACAGAGGATTTTTTATATAAAGCATTGCTCAGCCACGATGATGCAAAGTATATCGATTACGCCAAAGATATAAGGGGGCCATTTAGTGCAACAATTGATATCAAAGATTATTACTGGCACCCTAAACCACATTTTGATTTTAATGTTAATATAGATTCTCACTTAAATCTTGTGGACAAAAAAATTTCAAAAACTCCAATAAGCTTAATTGGTAAATTTAGCATTCAAAGAAAAAACCAAATACTTAAGGTTAGCGCAAACAATTTAAAAATACAAAATGACACTTCTTTTGTTAACATTACAGGTTTTTTAGAGCATTCAAATACCGTTTTCTACAATGCTAAATTGAGCGGTAAAATAAACCCAAATGACATAAAACATATTTCTTATTTAAAAATAGATGCAAAATATCTTCCAAGTAGCGAGCTTACAATAAAACCCTCATCCATTTGGGGTACATTGTCAAAAATCAACTTTAATGCATATATTGAAGGTAAAAAATTATTTAAAGAACAAGGGTTTGGTGTAGATGAAATTATAGCAAAAGGCTATTTTGAAAAAAACCTAATTAGCCTAAACCCTATAAAGCTTGATGGCACCATATCAATAAGTGGCTTATACAATATTAAAGCAAAAACCTTTAACGGCGATATTGCGCTAGATAACTTTAGGTTATCCCGCATAAAAAACTTGCTTAGATTGCCCATAGATGAAGCAATACTTAGCGGAAATGTCAAGTTAGGCCTAAAAGATAAAAAACTTCAATACATATACTCAAATAATTTAGTCCTAACAGATTTGGTATATGATAGCGATTTAAGTGTAAAATCTGCCCATATAGTATTTAATAAAAATTACGCTACTATAACAGATGGCTATGCGCTAGTTTTAGGCAATCCCGTAAGTTTTAATGGAAACTTAAACTTAGAACCACTCATTATAACCCTAAACGCAACAAGTCAAAAATTTATTATAAAAAAATCGCAAAGTAAAACAAAAAGCTACATAGGAAACATAAAATTTAGTATACCAAATGCCCAAATCCACGCAAATGCTCATATAGACGAACTTATCATAGAAGGCTCCAGACCACTTGTATTTAATAATGTAGAGGCACATTTAGAACTTGCAAAGGAGCGCTACCTTACAATTAAATCACCTAAAACGCAAATAAACATACAAATGACTAAAAACACAATAAATATTAATGCAACAGATTCGTATATTTTTGCACACTACATCCAAAGTAAAACAAAAAAACCATCAATTACTTCGCTTAACGCTACACTTCAAACACCATCAACAGACGAAATAGATTTTAAAAAACTGAACGGCACATTAAAATTTGTTTCGCAAAATGGCAATATTAAAGATTTTCCAGATATTTATAAAATTTTATCGCTTGCAGATGTACTTGGGTTAATTACAGGACAGATAGATTTACGAAGCGGTTTTTATTTTGATAAAATGGTAGGCTACTTTGAACTCAAAAACGGTATTTTAAAAACAACAAAACCATTAACAGTAAAAGGCACGTCAAATAACTTATTTATAAACGGTGATGTTAATTTAACAAACTACCACATTGATTCACTATTTATGATTACTACATTCACTTTAATTAACCGAATTATTTCTTATATACCCATTATTGGCCATATTTTAGGTGGAAAAGAAAAGAGTTTTACAGGCTTAAGCTTTAAGGTAAACGGCTATTTAGACGGCAAAATGAACATATACCCCGTTCCATGGGAGAGTCTTGGTAAAGGACTGCTTGATATAATAACGCGCACCATTACACTACCTGCTTATTTGCTTGGTGTAAACGGAGACCATAAACAACCTAGTGGAGAAAAAAAATGAAAGTTTTAGTTGTAGACGATGATGAACAATTAAGAATTGCACTTTTTTCTACGCTAAAACATCTATCACACGATTGCATTCTTGCTCAAAATGCAAAAGAAGCTTTAATCCTTTTAAAAAAAGAGTCATTTGATTTAATTTTAAGTGATTTAAAAATGCCCAAAACAGATGGTATAGAATTGCTCAAGCAGGTTAAACAAAACAACATAAATACACCTTTTGTTATAATGACTGCATTTGGTACAATAGAAACAGCTGTTTTAGCAATTAAACTTGGCGCTTTTGATTTTATTGTAAAGCCTTTTAGCAAAGAAACAATAGAAAAAATAATATCATTGTCTGTTAGCTACAATACATTTAAACCCGTACAAGAAGCAAACAATGAGGACGAATTTGTATTTAAAAGCAAAAAAATGCAAGAAACGCTCAATCTTGTTGAAAAAGTAGCCAAAACAGATGCTACTGTACTGCTTAGTGGAGAAACAGGTACAGGCAAAGAAGTCATAGCAAAACTTATTCACAGACTATCGAACCGCTCAAAAGAAAAATTCATAAGCATAAATTGTGCAAGTATACCTGCTAATCTTTTAGAATCAGAACTATTTGGGTACGAAAAAGGAGCTTTTAGCGGTGCAGTAAAAACATACAAAGGTAAATTTGAGCAAGCAAATGGTGGCACATTGCTTTTGGATGAAATTAGCGAGATGCCACTTGAACTTCAAGCAAAACTGCTAAGGGTGTTACAAGAAAAGGTTGTAGATAAATTAGGCTCAAGCCAAAGCGTGTCAATTGATACAAGAATTATTTGCACAACAAACAAAAACCTAGCAGAACAAGTAAAAAATGGTTATTTTAGAGAAGATTTGTTCTATAGAATCAGCGTATTTCCGGTTTTATTGAGTCCGCTTAGGGAAAGGTCGGAAGATATTCCCTATTTAGTTGAATTTTTTATAAAAAAATATGCAAAAAAATTTCAAAAAGATATACAAAACATCTCAAATGAAGCCTCAGAAATATTGCTAAATTATAACTGGCCAGGCAATGTAAGAGAGCTTGAAAATACGATTGAGCGTGCAATAATTTTATCAAAACAAAATTTTTTAAGCAAAGAAGATATATTTTTGCATGGAATTTGAGAACAGTTTTTGCTAATAAATTAAAGCAAGATCGTTTTTTGGGAGGTTAATTATGATTTTTAACGACCCTACAATAAATTATATTCAGCTGGGTATGGATGTTGCTTCAATTAGGCAAAATGTAATTGCAAGCAATATCGCAAACATCGATACGCCTCACTACAAAGAAAAAACCGTTAAATTTAGTGATTTCTTAAATAATAGCCAGTTACCTTTATATATTACACACGAAAATGACATAAATCCCCAAGAAAATCTCCAGGACAGAATTGTTGTAGAAAAAAATAACTCATTTGGTGAAAGAAACGATAAAAATAATGTAAACTTGACATCCCAAGAAGCTGCCTTAGCCAAAAATCAAATACTATACAATGCTCTTGCAGCATTTGCAAAGTATAAGTTTGGCGAGTATAAAAATATAATATCATCATCGCAAGGAGCCTAAAATATGAGTTTTTTTGGAAGTTTAGCCGTAGCCTCAAGCGGTATGCAAGCTCAACGCTTAAGACTAGACATTATATCAAGCAATATTGCAAATGCAAATACTATAACTACGCCCGAAGGCGGTCCATATAAGCGAAAAGATGTGGTTTTTGAAAGCGAAAAATTTTCAAAATACTTAGCAGGTGTCAAAGTAGCAGATGTGGTAAGAGACGATACACCCCCAAAATTAGTTTATGACCCCACAAACCCACTAGCTGATACAAAAGGTTATGTAGCTTACCCTAATATTAACCCTATAGTTGAGATGGTAAATTTACTTGATGCAACAAATTCATATCAGGCAAATATTTCGGCATTCAATGCGGCAAAACAGATGGCTCAAAGCATAATTGGTGTATTAAATGTTTGATTTTTCTAAAAAATGCTATATTATTTAAATGGGTGATTTTTATGAAAATTGACTCGATACCTACAAATAATATATCAAATGCTCTAAATGACAGTAACTCGAAAAAAGATAATACAAGTTTTGCGGATCTACTAGCTAAATCACTTAATGATGTTAATAAATTGCAAATAACTGCAGACAATGCTATAAATGAAATTGCTACAGGCAAAATGGATAATATACAAGATGCGGTTATGGCTATCGAAAAAGCAGATATATCTATGAGACTTTTGTTGGAGGTCAAAAACAAGGCAGTCCAAGCATACAATCAAATCATGAATATGCAGGTTTAGTGTAAGTTTTTTATCATATGGACATAAAAAAATTTATTGAAGAAATAAAAAGTTTTTATTATAAAATGACAAAAAAGCAAAAGATGATTTTATTTTCATCTTTTGCTACATTAATTTTAGTTTTGGTGTTAGTTTTTATTATTGGTTCTCGTGTAAATTATGCTGTATTGTTTTCTAACCTCAGCGATAAAGATGCTGCAAGTATTACAAACTACCTAGATCAACAAAAAATACCTTACAAAATTATAGGTGGCAATACAATTGAAGTACCAAGAGACTCTGTATACAAACTCAGGCTAGATTTGGCAGCTAAAGGATTACCAAGTGGCGGTGTTGTAGGCTTTGAAATTTTTGATAAACAAAATTTAAGTATGACTAATTTTTTGGAAAATGTGGACTATACAAGAGCTCTTGAAGGCGAACTAACTCGCACAATTGAAAATATCTCAAGTGTTGACTCTGCAAGGGTTAACCTTGCTATACCGAAGCCTTCTGTTTTTGTAGACAAAGAACAGCTACCTACCGCCTCTATTGTGTTAAAGCTAAATTCTCAGATTAGTCGCAATCAAGTATATGCTATACAAAAACTAGTTGCAGCTAGTGTGCCAAATTTAACACCAGACAATGTCACAATTGTAGACTCAAATGGAAATTTGCTATCTAAAAAAGAAAACTCAGAAGACGAGATAGCAAGCAATGAGCTTCAATACAAACAATTAATAGAAAAAGAATATGCACGTAAGATAAAAGACTTACTTTTGCCAATCGTAGGAAACAATCAAATTGTAACAACTGTAAATGTGGATTTAGATTTAAGCAAAGTTACACAAAAAAGCATTAAGTATGACCCAAACAGCGTTGTAAGAAGCGAACAAACAGAAGAAGAAAAAAACTGGGCACAAACTACAGGCGGTATACCAGGTGTAATATCGAACGTAGGTGCCAATCAGCCTTCTACTACAACAACTAGCCCAACTCCTACAACAACACCTGCTGCTACAGCTAACCAACAAGGACCGCTAACCAGTGAAAAAACAAAAAACACTACTAATTACGAAATTAGTCAAACTGAAACAAATATAGTCGAACCACTTGTAAAAATTAAGCGCGTATCGGCAGCAGTTATTGTAGATGGAAACTATAAGTATGATAAAAAACAAAAAAAGGAGGTTTATGCACCACTTTCGGCAACTCAGATGTCTGACATAAGAAAAACCGTAGAACAAGCAATTGGTTTTGATCCAAAGCGAGGAGATACTATTAGCGTTGTTAATATGCAGTTTGAAAGCACAAAACCAAAACAGGTGAGTGTAGTGTCAAATCTAAGTCAATACTACCCGATATTAAAATACCTACTAAGCATCATTTTGTTGATTTTGTTTTACTTCCTTTTTTTGCGAAAATTTATCAAAAATGTATTGTCTTACAAAAAAGGCGGAACTGCCTACCAGCAAGCTCAAGCAACCAAAGCTTATGCTCAAGGAGGAGTTGAGTCTCAAATTGAAGGCAAAAGTATAAAAGATCTTGAGGAAGAAATATCGAAAGAATTGGACAGTGAAAACCTATTGGATGAAAAAGCCTTAAAAGACAAAGTTATAGAAAAGAAATTAAAAGAAGAAGTAGAAAAGAATCCAGAAGAGGCGTCAGCTGTTTTAAAAGCCTATATTTCTTCAAAGTGAGGTTAGGCAATGTGTGCTCAATCGTCTTCTGCTATAAATTCAATTGATGATTTAACTCCTTATCAAAAAGCGGCTGTTTTATCGGTTGTCCTCGGTGACGAAGTTTCTGCAAAATTATTTAAAAACTTAAGCAAAAACGAAATAGAAGCAATTAGCCGAGAAATTGCCTTTATGAAGAAAGTCAACCCAGATATATCAAAAGCTGTTGTTAGAGAGTTTTATCAAATGCTCAAAGCAAAAGAATACGCTAACACAGGGGGTCTAGAGTACGCAAAAGAGTTACTTATAAAAACGCTTGGACCAGAAGAAGCAAGAAAAATCATTGATAAGCTTGTAAAGTTACTTGAGTCTAATGTGGGATTTGGATACTTAGAAAATATTGATCCAAAACAACTGGTAAAATTTATACAAAACGAACATCCACAAACCATATCTGTAATATTATCTCACCTTGATCAGTCCAAAGCTGCAGAGGTTTTAGCTTTATTGCCAAAGGAAACACAAATTGATATTGTATTTAGAATGGCTTCTTTAGAAAATATATCCCCAAATGTTATAAAGCGCGTTTCGGAAATGTTAGAAACAAAAATGGAAGACTTAAGCGGAAGTAACGTAGAAATTGGTGGCATTAGAGCAGTATCAGAAATTATTAACCGAATGGGTAGAACAGAGTCAAAATCGTTGGTTGACCAGATTGCTGAAAAAAACCCAGACCTTGCAAGCAAGATTCGTGATATGATGTTTGTATTTGAAGATATTATAAAACTAACTAACTCGGATATACAAGAAATACTAAAACATGTAGACAAAAAAGATCTCACTATTGCTCTAAAGGGTGCACCAGAGGAATTAAGCAAAAAGTTTTTCTCAAATATGTCAAGCAGAGCTGCAGAAACACTCAAAGAAGAGATGGATTTCTTGGGTCCTGTAAAGGTAAAAGATGTAGAGCGCGCACAAAAAGCTATCGTAGATATTGTAAGGCGACTTGATGAAGAAGGCGTTATATCAATTAGTGGTGGCGGAGAGGAAATGCTTGAATGAAAAATCCTCCTATTGAAGAATTTCTGTTGGAAGAGTTTAGTGTAGGCGAGCAAACTACACAGCAAACTCAACCAGAAAAAGAGCAAGCAAAAGAAGCAGAAAAAACGTTACCAAATATAAATATAGATGAAATATACCAAAAAGCTTTTAATGAGGGTTATGAAAAAGCCAAAAACGAAAGTGCACTCGATTGCGAACAGAAATTATCAAACCTTAAAAATCAATATGATACAAAACTATTAAACTCAAACGCCGAGCTCAAACAATCATTACAATTAATAGATGCAAGGTTTAACGAAACAAAAGAGACGATCAAAAACTTAGAAAATGATATGATCAATATTGCAATTGAGATTTCGCAAAAAATAATAGAAAAAGAAATAAAAGACCCAGAAACCTTGAAAAATTTAATAAGAAAAACCTTATCATTTGCAAAATCAGATAAAGTAAAATTAAAATTAAATGCAAAACAAGCAAAATTAATAGAAGATGAATTTAACAATATTGAAATAATAGGTGATCCTGCTTTAGAGATGGGAACTATTATTGTCGAAGAAGACTCAAATATTATAGATGCAAGCATCAATACAAAACTAGAAGAACTAAAGCGCAGTTTGATCAATGAATCATAACAAAATAAAACAATTACTAGAAAACAACAGTTTTATAGTAAATTGTGGCAAAATAAAAGAAGTTGTTGGTTTAACTATAGTTTCAAGTGGTCCAAGCGATATAAAAGTAGGTGATGTATGCTTAATAGAAATTGACAATGGCTATATTGAAGCAGAAGTTGTGGGATTTAGGGATAAGAATGTGGTGCTTATGCCTCTTGGAAACATGGATGGTATAAAACTTGAAAGTATTGTGCGCTCTACTTCAAAAAGCTTAAAAGTTGGCGTTGGTAGTAGTATGCTTGGAAGGATTCTAAATGCTCTAGGCAAACCTATAGACTCAAAAGGAGCAATAATGATAGAAAAACATTTACCATTATACCCAAAACCTACTGACCCAATGAAAAGAAAAATAATAAACGAACCAATTGTTACAAAAATAAAAGCAATAGATGCTTTATTAACACTAGGCAAAGGTCAAAGAATAGGTATATTTGCAGGAAGTGGTGTAGGTAAGTCTACATTGCTTGGTATGATTGCACAAAAAGCAAGAGCGGATGTTAATGTAATAGCACTTATTGGTGAGCGAGGGCGCGAAGTTAGAGAGTTTATAGAAAACGACTTAAAAGAAGAAGGGCTAAAAAAAAGCGTTGTTGTAGTTGCAACAAGCGATGAAGCGCCGCTTCTAAGACGTGAAGGTGCATTTCTTGCAAGCGCTATTGCAAAATTTTTTAGCGACCAGGGTCTTGATGTAATGTTTATGATGGACTCTGTCACGCGATTTGCAATGGCACAAAGAGAGATTGGGCTTGCAGTGGGTGAGCCTCCAACGATGAAAGGTTACACACCAAGCGTATTCTCGCTTTTACCAAGGCTTATGGAAATCCCAGGTAAATTTCAAAAAGGCAGCATAACTGCTATTTACACTGTACTTGTAGATGGAGATGACTTTAACGAACCCATAGCAGATACTTCACGGTCCATTTTAGACGGCCATATTGTACTATCAAGGAAAATTGCAGAAAAAAATCACTACCCTGCAATAGATATATTAAAAAGTGTCTCAAGGCTTATGCCTTCTATAGTAAACAGTGAACATAAGTTTTTAGCTAATAAATTAAGAAAGCATTTATCGGTCTATGAACAAGCAGAAGACTTAATAAATATAGGCGCATACACAATGGGTTCAAACCCAGATATTGACGCAAGCTTAAGGGTAATAAATAAAATTAATGACTTTTTGGTCCAGGGCGTTGATGAATCGTATGAGCTTTCTCAAACTATTGCTTTACTCAATCAGGCTGTAGAATAAATGTTTGTTTTTAAATTTGAAAAAATCAAAAATCTAAAAAAAAATCTTATGAACATTGAAATTATAAAACTAGGCGAAATAAATACTCAGATAAAACAAAAAATGCAACGCATAAGTGAACTCACAAACCAGATAAAAATTTTTTATAAGCGCTTTGATGATCAGATAAAAACACATGTAGATTTTAATATTTTAAAGTATATATCTGAAGAAATTTTAGCATGTGAGCTAGAAATTCAATCAACCCAAAAAACAATAGAAGAATTAGAAGCAAGAAAAAAAGCACAAATAGAAACTATCAAAAACCTACATAAAGAAATTAAAAAATTTGAAAAGTTAGAAGAACACTATAAAGAGAGGTATATATATGATGAAAAACTTAAAAGTCAAAACTTTATTAATGATATCAGTACTATTTTTTACAACAGGAACAGCTAAAGCCTTTGCTCAAAATATAGGCGATATAAATCAAAAAATTAATGAACTCAAAGCTTTGGAGAAAGTAATTGATGAGAAAACAGCCCAGTTAAGGATACAACAACAAAACATAGAAAACCAAAAAAAGCAACTCGAACAAAGCCAAAATGCTCTTAAAAACCAGCTAAAAAACCTTAATAATCAAATAGAACAAGCCAAGAAAGAGTTAGAAAGTCTGCAAAAAAATATAGTTAGCCAAAAAATCCAAAAATTAGCAACAATTTATGCCCAAGCAAAACCATCTGCTGCAGCCGAAGAGTTATCCAATATGGATCCCCAAACCGCAGCAGAGATCTTAACATTTATGCAATCAAGACAAGCTGGTGCAATTATCTCAAAGATGGACCCAAAGACAGCTGCAAATATATTTAGCCTATATTTAAAATCTAAACATCAATAGACTTTTTTTCTAAACTGAAAAATACTCCCTACACCTATTAAAAGAAGCAAAATTAGCACTGCACTAAAGATATGCCAACCGTAGTGCTTATAAACAAAGCCCGGAGCATAAGAGCCAATTACACCACCACTGTAATACGAAGCTATATATATACCGTTTATGATACCTTTTTTTTCTTTAGCAAGCTTATTTAAAAAACCACTTGCTATAGAATGTATCAAAAACATACCACCACAAAAAATAAACATACCACCAAATATAATGTAAATATTTGGTATGTTTAAAATTAGAATAGAACCTATATAAACAAAGAAACCAAACATCATAGTTTTTATCTGATTGCCAAATATCTTAATAAATTTTGTAGCAAAAAACGATACAAATATACCCATTAAATAACCACTGTAGGCTAGTGCAATAACAATTTGAGAACTATTTTTATCAACACTTTCGATCCTAAACGGTAAAAAGTTTGTTAAAGCAGCAAAGACAAAAAACATACAAAAAACTGCCAGATAAACAAAGAAATACAACTTATTTTTAACCACGGACAAATAATTCTTAAATAAACTCCCTGCCTCTTTGTTAAAATCAGCACTTTTTGTATCTTTAATAAAATAAAAAACCAACAAAACTCCTATAGCAAAACTTAATGTTACAAAATAAAAACTATATCGCCAAGACAAAAAATAAGCAATAATACCGGATATTAGCCTTCCAGAAAAACCACCTATTATGGTAGTTGCTATGTAGTATGACATGTATAGTGAAACCTTATCGCTTTCCACATTTAGTGAAATATATGTCATGTTTGAAGTAAGCACAGCTGAGATCAAAAATCCTTCGATTAACCTAAGTCCAATGATCCAATAAATATTTTGAGAAGTTGATATAAAAAAATTAATAAAAACAAGAACTATTAACGATGCTAGTATCAGTTTTTTTGGCGTTAAAAACGATAAAACATAGCCATACACAATAGGCACAATTGCTAGAGGCAATAAAGCAACGCTTATTATTAAAGACACTGTATTCATACTTTGACCAAAGTACTTGCTAATTTCTGGCAAAA
>JBFWJP010000005.1:0-24484 GCA_050253135.1 Desulfurella sp.
TTCTGCAATAACCCAAGCAACTGATACTATAGCTTTAGCGCAAAGAGATAGTTTTGTAACATTTCAAGCTACAGTAGAAGCTGCAAAAAAAGCTTATGAAATAGCAAAAAAATCACCTCAAGATATAAATTTAGCAGAAGTTCATGATTGTTTTACAATAGCAGAAATATGTGCAATTGAAGACCTAGGATTTTTTGAAAAAGGAAAAGGCGCAATGGCAACTGAGAATGGCTTAACTGAGATCGATGGAAAGATACCTATAAATCCCAGTGGTGGCTTAAAAGGTAAAGGGCACCCAGTTGGTGCTACAGGCGTTGCTCAAATTGTCAACCTTGCAGAACAACTAAGAGGAGAAGCAAAAGATATTCAAGTGAAAAATGCTAAAGTAGGGTTAGCTCACAACTTAGGTGGTTCAGGAGCTACAGTAACAGTTACAATTTTGGAGGTGATCTAATGCTTACGATACCAAGAATGTGGAGAGAAAAACCACAAAGATATATGTTAAAGGGCGGTAAGTGCAAAGATTGTGGTTACACAATGTACCCAGCAAGAAAAGTTTGTCCAAAATGTCATTCTGAAAATATAGAAACCATAGACCTTCCAAGAGAAGGCACTATTCTTACCTACACTATAATTTATTCTGCTCCAGAGGGGTTTGGAGATTTTGCACCCTATGGTTTGGCTATAGTAGAGCTTACAAATGGTGCAAGGTTGATGCTACAAATAGTTGATACAGACATAGAAAATATACAGATTGGAAAAAAAGTTAGTGTGGTATTTAGGAGACTATTTGTTGAAGGCAATGCGGGAATAATAATTTACGGCCCCAAGGCAAGAGTAGAAGAATAAGGAGGAGGAGGGTACCTCTTTCCTTATCTTTTTGAGGTTAAGACATGAGCAAGGTTAATGTTGAAATAGAAGGTAATGTAGCTATTGTTTATATGAATAATTTAGAAAAAAGAAATGCATTAGATGAATCTTTGTCAGTAGAATTACTAGAAAACATTAAGTCGCTATCTCAAAATGATTCTATATATGCAGTTATACTTACATCAGCAAACGATATTTTTTGTGCGGGAGGAGATATTAAAGAATTTGCTGCGGGTGTAGAGTTAACAGCTATAGAGCATTATTTTAAAAGAAGTATTAATGTAGATATTTTAAGGATAGTTGACATATTAAAAAAACCTTTAATAGCAGCTGTTTCTGGTTATGCTTTGGGTGGTGGTTTTGGGCTTGTTGCCAATGCTCATATAGTTGTTTCACATCCTAATACACGGTTTGGGCTCACTGAAATTAATTTAGGTATACTGCCATATGTTATTTTTCCTTATGTTAAAAGGGCTATAGGTGAAAGAAACGCTGTTGCATTAACACTTACTGGTAACATAATTAGTTCAGAAGAAGCTTATCGAATTGGTCTTGTTCATTACATTGATGAGAAACCACTCGAAAAAGCTAAAGAAATAGCAAAAAGTATAGCACAGAAAAGCCCTTTGATTTTAAAACTCTTAATGGAAACTATTAATGTTAGTAGAAACCCTTTATGGGAAAGTGATTACTTATCGTTATTAAGAATAGTTAATTTTTCATCAGAAGATTTAAAAATTGGTATAGAATCATTTTTAAATAAACAAAAACCATATTGGAAAGGAAAATAGGAGGCAATAATGAACATCGGTGTATGTATAAAAGTTGTGCCTGACTATGAAATTTCCTTGGAGAAGTTTCAATTAGAAAATAACAGAATGTCCGGCGAGTATAAAGATGTAATAGGTTTATATGATGAACATGCAATTGAAGTTGCCCTTCAATTAAAATCTAGTGTTAATGGAAAACTTTACGCAATTAGTTATGGACAAGAAAAACATTTACCGGCACTTAAAAAAGCTCTTTCTATGGGAGCAGATGAGCTTATATTGATCCGCGCCAGTGTTGATGATCCTATTCAAACAGCATACAATTTAGTGAAGGCTGTAGATGCATTTAACATAGATTTGGTTTTGTTAGGTAGAGATTCTTCTGATCTAGAGCGAGAAATGGTTCCTGGTTTTGTGGCTGGTATATTAAACTGGGCTTATCTGCCGTATACTATCTCAATTTTTCCAGATAATGAGAATAATTGTTTTTTATGTACACAACAATTAGATAATAAAAGTTTAGTTTTGTGCGTAAAAGAAAAATTTGTCGCTTCCATAACGGATGCTCCATGTAACTTGCCTCGTATTCCTAATTTAAAGGAAATTATGAAAAGTAAAGCAAAGCCTATTCATATAATGGAAGAGGAACAAACAACACCGTTTGAGTGGGCACAAGAAGTCTTGGTGACAATTCCAAAATATGAATATATAAACGAAACATTACCCAATGATGATTTAGATTTTACAGCCAAATTACTCATAGAAAACCTCAAAAAGGAGCATTACATATGAATGTGAAAAATGTTTTAATAATCAGCGATGATAACCAGGATAGATTGGCCGAACTTAATTTTGTCGCTAAAAAATTTAGTAATAACATTGACGCTATAGTTTTTACTAATAAAAATGAAATAAATATAGATCTAAATAAGGTTTATGGCATAAATAACCTTCCAGTTAACTCAATTGACACGCTTAATTCAATTGCAATAAAGTATGACTTAATCTTGACAAATGGATTTGTAGGGGCTTGTGTTGGTGGTATTTTAGCTTATAAACTAAAAGCTTGCTGTGTTTTTGGTGTAAATGCTATAAGATATGATGATTTTGTTTTTCTGCACAGCGCATATGGCGATAAAGCGATAATTGAATATAGACCATCATGCTTACCATTAGTAATTGTTCTTAAAGAAAAATATTTTGAACAATCCCCCTGTGAAGATCGCAATAAACATGCAGTCGAGTGGATAGACGTAGATAATAAAGTTGAACTTATTAAAGAAGAAGCAGTTGAGAAAGAAGTAGAACTTGATAAAGCAAAAGTTGTTGTTGGTGGAGGACGAGGCATCGGGTCTAAGGAAGGATTTGAAATATTGCGCCAATTAGCTAATAAACTTGAGGGCATAGTAGGAGCCTCTAGAGCCGCTGTAGATAATGGATGGATTTCTCATCAATATCAAATAGGGCAATCTGGTGCTATGCTTTCTGCCAATTTATATTTTGCATTTGGTATTAGTGGTGCTACTCAACACCTTTCTGGAATTAAAAATGTTAAATGTGTAGTAGCAATCAATACTGATGAAGAAGCGCCTATATTTAAGAGGGCACGTTACAATATATTAGCTGACTGGAAGAGCTTTGCGATTGCTTTGTTAAATCAATTGGAGGTAGCTAATGGCTAAAATTGTATCTAATATAAATACTAATTCAGAAGAATTTAAAAAACGATATTTGTTCAATAAAAGTAAAGTTGAAGAAATAGAAGCCATAAGAAAAGAATTAGATAAAGGTGGTCCGTCAAAAGCTCACGAAGTGAATAAAAAAAGAGGTAAACTTTTTTGCAGAGAACGTATAGAAAAAGTAATAGATAAAAATTCTCCTTTTTTAGAAATAGGACCATATGCCGGTTTTAATATGTATAACAATGATGCTCCATGTGGTGGGATAGTTACAGGAATAGGAAAAATCAGTGGTAAAGAGGTTATGATAATTGCAAATGATCAGACGGTGAAAGGTGGAACATATTATCCAATTACAATCAAAAAACATATACGAGCCCAAACTATTGCTAAAGAAAACAATTTGCCTTGTCTGTATTTAGTTGATTCTGGTGGGGTATTTCTACCTATGCAAGATGAAGTTTATCCTGACAAAGAACATTTTGGCAACTTTTTTTACAATCAAGCTGTGATGAGCAGTATGGGTTTGCTCCAAGTTGCTGTGGTAACTGGACTTGGGACTGCTGGTGGGGCATATGTGCCATCTATGTGTGATCAAGTCATAATGGTTAAGAACCAAAGCGCAATCTTTATAGGTGGTCCACCTTTGGTTAAAGCAGCTACCGGAGAAGAAATTGACGCCGAAAATTTAGGAGGAGCAGATGTTCATACTAGGATTTCTGGTGTAGCAGACTATCTAGCAAATAACGAAGAAGAGGCTTTAAAAAAGGCAAGAGAAATTTTTGCACACTTGCCTAAGCAGGAAAAATTTAAACTGGATAGGAATACACCAGAAGAACCGCTTTATGATCCAGATGAAATATACGGTATATTGCCTGAAGATTTAAGTATGCCATTTGATGTACGCGAAATCATAGCTCGCATTGTGGATAAAAGTGAATTTGAAGAATTTAAGCCTTTGTATGGTCAAACTTTAGTTACTGGTTTTGCTAGAATAGGGGGGTATTTAGTAGGCATTATAGGCAACAATGGTATCATCTTCCCAGAATCTTCCCAAAAAGCTGCTCATTTTGTCGAATTATGCAGTTTAAGAAAGGTTCCTCTGATTTTTCTTCAAAATATTACTGGTTTTATCATAGGAAAAAAATACGAACATCAAGGTATGGCAAAAGATGGTGCTAAATGGATAACTGCTATATCCACGACAAATGTTCCAAAAATCACCATCATAATAGGTAATTCTTATGGAGCAGGCAATTATGCTATGGCGGGTAGAGGCTATCACCCGAGATTTTTATGGATGTGGCCTAATGCAAGAATAGCTGTAATGGGTCCGAAACAAGCTGCAGAAGTATTATCAAGTGTAAAAATTGCTCAACTTGAAAGAGAAGGAAAGAAAATCACTCCAGAAGAAATAGAAGCCATACAAAAGCCAATTTTACAAGAGTACGAAGAAAAATCGAACTCATTATATTCAAGTGCTAGGCTGTGGGATGATGGAATCATTGATCCAAAAAGAACAAGGGAATATCTAATGTTAGCTTTAGAGATAACATTAAATAAACCTATAGAAGATGTAAAATTTGGTATTTTTAGGATGTGAGATATGAGAAGCATAAAAAGAGTACTTATTGCAAATAGAGGTGAAATAGCAATTAGAATTATGAAAACACTGAAGTTACTTGATATAGAAACTATTGGTGTTTATTCTGAGGCTGATAAATTATCTAAGCACATTTCATACGCTGATAAGGCTTACAACATTGGTGAACCTGAAGCTTTAAAAAGTTACCTCAATATGGAAAAGATAATAGATATTGCAAAACAATCCAAATGCGATGCAATTCATCCAGGTTATGGTTTTCTAGCAGAAAATCCAACTTTTGCAACGATGGTACAAGAAAATGGTTTAATATGGATAGGGCCACCACCTAACTGTATGAGAAGTTTGGGTGATAAAATAAATTCTAGGATTATAGCACAATCTGCTGGTATTCCGACTACACCAGGAGGCACTATAGAATCAATTGAACAAGCACATACTTTAGCTAATGAATTAGGGTATCCAATACTTATAAAAGCATCTGCTGGGGGTGGTGGAAAAGGTATGAGAATTGTAAATAGTGATAATGAGCTAGAAGAAGCAATAATAGTTGCAAGAAAAGAAGCGCAAGCGGCATTTGCAGACCCCACTGTTTACATAGAAAAATATATAGAAGATGCTCATCATATTGAGATACAATTTATAATTGATAAATTTGGAAACGGATTATACTTTCCAGAACGAGAATGTTCAATCCAGAGAAGATATCAAAAAATTGTTGAAGAAAGCCCATCGCCAACCATTAATAGAGAAATGGCAAAAAAAATGGGGGAGGCTGCTATTTCTATAACAAAAAAAGCAGGGTATTATAATGCAGGAACTGTGGAGTTTATTTATGATAAGAAAAATGAAAAATTTTACTTTTTAGAGGTAAACGCAAGAATACAAGTAGAGCATCCTGTAACTGAAGAAATTAGTGGATTTGATCTTATTGCTTCTCAAATCGATATTGCTGAAGAAAAACAGATTAAGTTGTCTCAAGATGAACTTAATTCACGCATTAATGGTCATGCTATTGAATCTAGAATATACGCCGAAGATACTGAAAACAATTTTATGCCATCTATAGGTAAAATAGAACACTACAAAGAACCTTCTGGTTTTGGTATTAGAGTAGATTCAGGATTTTTTGAAGGTTCAAATGTATTAATATATTATGATCCTCTTATCTCAAAATTGATAGTAAAAGCTCCAAATAGAGATATGGCTGTGAAAAAAATGTACAAAGCATTGTCAGATTATCACATTTCGCCTATTAAGACAACTATTCATTTACTCAAAAATATATTCAGCCATAAAAAGTTTATAGAAGGTGAGTATAATACAAGATTTTTAGAAACTTATAGAGACGATCTGTTTTCTAAAAAGCAAAATAATAGTCAGGCTATGGAAGCCATAGTATTATTCGAGTACTTAAAACAATACAAGCACCCTAACTATGATGCTATACAAGAGTCTTCTATGACACCTTGTTGGGAATCTATAGGTAGTTGGAGGGGATAAAATGGAAAAAATTAAAATAAATAATGAATTATTTGAGTACGATTTATCTATAAAGGATAATCTTTACACACTTACATACGATGGTAAAAGTGCATCTTTTCAAATTTTTAAGTACGGTGACAATTATCTTGTATTTAATTTAGAAAATAATACATTTGTCGTTTTAGATCCATATTTAACCAAAGGTAAAACAATTATTTGGGTGGGCGATCAAGAGTTAGTATTAGAAGAAGAATCAGAAGAAAGTGTTTCTTTTAAAGACGAATCTAAAGAAAATAATATAAAGTCACCGATGCCAGGTATTATTAGAGAAGTAAAATTTAAAGAAAAAGACAACGTACAAAAGGGTGATACCATTGTTGTTTTAGAATCAATGAAAGTTTTAAACGACTTAAAATCTAGCATAGATGGTATTATTCAAAAAATTAATGTAGCAGTGGGCATGCAGGTTGGTCCTTTAGAAGTTTTAGTAGAAATTGAGCCAAAGGAGGAACAATGAGTAATTTTGTTTTTGGAGTAGAAGAGGTTGCAATAGCAGTTAATGATGCACAAAATGCAGCTAACGATTTTTCGAAACTGTTTGGCATAAATTTTGATTATCAATGGGAGTTGCATGATGAGAATTTATTTGTAAAATCAGCTAAAATTGGTAATACGCAACTACAATTTATCGAGTCCACAAGTAAAGATGGTGTCGTGGCAAAATTTATTGCAAAAAGAGGAGAGGGATTAAACCATATCGCATTAAAGATAAAAAATTTAGATGCTTTAATAGAACAGCTTAGAACAAATAATATAAAGTTAATACCAAACAAACCAGTTTTAGTTGATAATATACCTCCTTTTTCTGGAAAAATAAGGTATATTTTTATACATCCATCGTCTTTTCATGGGGTATTAATAGAACTGATTGAGGAACTATAAATTTTTAAAGGAGGTTTTTGTTATGAGTAATTTTTCTGATTTTAAAAATGGGTCGTTGGCACAAAGCAGTCCTGTAATGCAAAAAATTAGGAACAAAACCATTACGGCAGAAAAATTTGCGAGTATGGTTAAATCAGGAGACTGGATATACGGGTGTATGGTTGGTACTGATGCAGTTGCACCAAGAAAAGCTGTTTTCCAAAGATTAGGTGAAGGACCTGACAAACTCCAAAATATAGAAATGTGGGCCGTAGATAACGCATTTTTAGGAACTGACTTTGGACTTAGATATGATAAGGAAGGTAAATATCACATACAACACCAAGGTTTTATACATAAAGGTACTAAAGATGCAATAAAGCAAGGATGGCAAGGTTTTGATTGGTATCAATGGGGTTGGGCGATGCACATGAACTACCAATTTGCAAGGTTTTATAACAAGGATAAAGCAAAAAGGGTAGCAGATTGGGGTATTGCTACTATAGCAAAACCAGAAGGTAGTTATGTAAACGGAAGTTATGGTGTTTCAAACTTTATGATTACAGCTAAAACATGCAAAAAATTTGTGTGTGAAATTAGAGAGGATCATGGTTGGTGTGAACCTGGTCGCAATGTTAATTTGCATATTGATAATGTGGATTATTTTATTGAAGTTGATTTATCAGACCCAGATTCTCAATATCCTAGATTGGATGAACGCGCTATTAAACCTTCCGAAATAGAGAAAAAAATCGCTGAAAATATCTTATCAATAATGCGAGACGGCGATTCTCTCCAAGTAGGTATAGGAGGCTTACCAAACGCTGTTGTTTTAGCACTAGCTGACTCTGACTTAAAGAATCTTGGAGTACATACCGAAATGATAGGCGAATGGGCTTTTACTTTAATCGAAAAAGGCATAATCGATAACTCAAAAAAATCAATTGATCAGGGTAGGTGTTCATGGGCTTACGCTGTTCCTTTTATACCCGAAAGGTATTTTGAATTCATGCACCACAACCCAATGTTTGCTGCTTATGATATTAATTATACTAATAACTTTTTAACATTATCGATGGTTGATAATTTTATGGGTGTTATGAGCTTTGCAAAAATGGACATTAGAGGACAAGTCGTATCAAGTTGTGTCGCAGGAAGGCCTATATCCAATACTGGTGGTCAATTTCAATTTATTGTTGGCGGCCAATTATCAAAAGGTGGAAGAACTGTGTTAGCTGCTACATCTAGAACACCAGATGGTAAATCTCGAATTGTTGGAATGCTTGATAGAGGAGATGTGGTAGATGTGCCATCTCAATTTGTAAATTATGTTGCAACAGAGTATGGTATTGTTAACCTAATGGCTTGCACAGATGCCGAAAAAGCTAGGAAATTAATTAGTATCGCACATCCTGATGATAGAGAAGAATTAGAAAAAGAAGCTGCAAAACTGGGAATCAAAACAAAACACTGGATGTTTGATGTATGTACAGACAGAAGATACCCAACAGTAGATGACTTAAAAGATCACAAGCATGGGTATATGGATTTAGTTATAGCGCCAAAAGGAGTTGCTAATCCAAGTAGTTAACAAATATTTAATACATTTAAAAAATTAAAGTTTTTAATATGTGAAAGAGAAAGAAGGAGGAAAGTGTATGTTATTATCAAAAGAGGAATATATAAAAAGGATTTCTATGAAAAAACCAAATCTTTATATTAACGGGGAAAAGATAGATAACTTTGTTGAGCACCCAAACATTAAACCTATGGTTGATTCAATTGGATTAACATACGAACTAGCATTAAAGAACGAATTTAAAGATTTGGCATCAGCAAATTCTCAATTCATAAATGAGCCAATTAACAGATTTTTGCATATCTACACAGAAAAAGAAGATCTTATAAAACGCATTAAATTAGCAAGACTTTTGAGTCAAAAATTAGCAACTTGCAATTACCGCTGCGTAGGATGTGATATCTTAAACGCTTTATACGCTACTACTTGCGATATGGATGAAGCGTTAAAAACTAACTACCACAAAAGGTTGCTGGATTACATTAAATATGTACAACAAAATGATTTAGCTGTTTCTGGTGCGTTAACGGATGTAAGAGGCGATAGATCAAAAAGCCCAAGCCAACAAGACGATATGTATCTTAAAATTGTAGAAAAAAAATCTGACGGTATAGTAGTAAAGGGCGCAAAAATTTGTCAATCTGGTACATTGGTTGTCGATGAAACTGTTGTTATGCCAACAATTGCATTAAAGGAAGCTGATAAAGCCTATGCTGTCTCATTTGCAATGGAATCTGGCACAGAAGGTGTTACATATATTTTGCAGAATAATGCGTACGAGTCCAAAAAGAGAGAAACGCCAGGTTGGGAATCGGGTAATCCATATGGCGACAGAGGCACGTTTTTAGTTATTTTTGACAACGTATTTGTACCTTGGGATAGAGTGTTTATGTGTGAAGAATATACCTATGCTGGCCTGTTGGTAAGCAATTTTACAGATATTCACAGATATGTTGGTTCTGGCTGCAAAGCAGGTTTTATTGATACAATGCTTGGTGCTGCTAAGCTAATGTCAGAATACAATGGTATTCAAAATGCCTCTCATGTAGTAAATAAGATTACTGATGTTGTCAAAGGGCAAGAAAGCTGTTATGCATGCGGTTTGGCTGCAGGGTATGAGAGTATAAAGACAAAATCAGGTGTATATTTACCAAACTCTTTATACTCGAATGTATCAAAAACACTTGGTCTACCAGCAATTGCACAAGCTGCTATAAATCTTGCGGATATAACTGGTGGTGTATGCGTTACAGCTCCTTCAGAAAAAGACTTAAACAATCCCGACATAGGGGAATATATAGAACATTATTTGAAGGGAAGTGACGCAGCCACAACACAAGAAAGATTAAAATTAATAAAATTTGTTGAATACTGGATAGCAGGACCCCATTTAGCTGGTGCTATTCATGGGGGCGGATCACCTATTACACCAAACATTTTTATACAAAGGTTGGCAAACGTAGATCAGAAAAAATCATTAGTAAAAGAGCTGCTAGAAATAAGCTAGGAAAAGGAGTCTTTAATGTCTGCTTTTAAAAACATAATTTACATTAAAGAAAGTAATATTACCTTGATACAATTTAACAGACCAAATAAGCTCAATAGTTTTACTAAAGAAATGTGGGAAGAGTTCTATCAGTCGTTGGAGTTAGCAAAGAGTAATAAAACGAAATTAGTTGTTATAACAGGCATAGGAAAAGCTTTTAGTGCAGGCGATGACATACCTTCCATGTATGAACTTAAAACTAAAGAAGAAGCACTGAATTTCTTTCACACACTTGAAAAACCATTCGAATCTTTATTAGATTGTGAAAAACCACTTATTGGGATGGTAAATGGTTTAGCATATGGTGGTGGATGTGAGTTGCTTTTTTTTATGGACACTATTGTAGCCGCTAAAGATTCTAAATTTGCTTTACCAGAAGCTAAACTTGGGTTGATACCACCTATAGCTTTATCTGTAGGTTACAATGTTCTAGGTATAAAACAAATTAACCGACTTGCTTTGACAGGAGAAGCAATTGATGTATACGAAGCTCAAAGAATTGGTCTTGTGGATTACATAGTAGAATCAGATCAATTGAAAAATAAAACACTTGAGATTGCATGGAAGATCATTTCTAATTCTAACCAGCCCACTCAGTTTATAAAAAACCTCTCAAACAAGCATAAATTTAAGGTAGGATTAGCTGACATAATTGAAAAATTGGCAGTCTTTTCTATTGATACGGAATCAAAACAAAGAATGGAGGCTTTTATAAACAAAAAAAACGAAACTAGTAGTATCTTTTGTTAAAATGAATTAAATTTTTTTTAGGAGGTGCTCTATGGAACACTTACTCGAACATGCTGGTCATGTAGCCATGAACACTCTTTTGTGGGAAGCTGCGGTAGTATTGTGGGTTATTGGTATGATGGATTTAGGTGTAAGCAAAAGGCATGATGTAAAAGATTTTGGTTATGTTTTGCTTACTGCTGCAATAATGGAAACAATAGCCATGGTATTCGTTATTATAAGTGGAAATATATTCGGAGCAACAGCTGCAGCAGCATTTGTATTTTTATTATGGGCATTAGCTTTAGGTTTATTAAATGGTACAAATAGAGTAGTGACGTATCATGCTGTATTCTTAACATCATTTTACTTTTTAGGATCTACTTTGTTTCTAATAAGTAAAGGGGCTGTATTTTTGAGTTTTATGTTTGGACTTTTGGTCCCAATAACATTTCTACTGTCACTTGCAAGCTATACCGAAAAACATTCTTTGGGTAAAATTGCCGGAGGTTTGTCTGCTTTAGATGGTCTTTTGTTTTTTATTTATTCGTTATCTTCGGCTTTAGGATACACTTTACCTTGATTAAGTGTATTCTTTAGCAAAAGTAAGTAAGGGAGTTAATGTATACATTTCATTAATTCCTCCTCTACTAAAAAAATGTAGTGGGTTTTTAAAAAGTAACAAAACAAATTGTAAGGAGGTCTTATGAGAGAAGTCTATGTAGTAGAAGCATTGCGTACGCCCTTTGGTTCATTTGGTGGTGCTTTAGCTAGTGTGGAAGCACCATTGCTTGCAAGTGAGGTAATTAAAGAGTTGCTTAAGCGCACAAATATTGCAGGCAATGATGTAGACGAAATCATAATGGGAGAGGTACTAAGTGGTGGCGTGGGTCAGGCTCCAGCAAGGCAAGCCATGATTTATGCAGGTCTTCCATATAAAGTGCATGCAATGACAATTAACAAGGTATGCGGTTCTGGTTTAAAAGCTATTATGCTTGGTGCAGGTTCTATTATGCTTGGTGACAGTGATATTGTGATAGCTGGTGGCGCAGAAAATATGTCTAAAGCGCCGTATGTTTTAAAAAACGCAAGGTACGGCTACCGGATGGGCAATGGCGAGTTAATAGATGGCATGGTTTTTGATGGCTTATGGGACCCATACGACAATATACACATGGGCAACATTGCAGAAAATATGGCAAAAAAACACTCAATATCAAGAGAAGAACAAGACGAGTATGCAATAAGGTCCTACAAGTTAGCACAAAAAGCTCAAGATTCGGTATTTAGGGATGAAATTGTACCTTTTGTAATAAAAGACAAAAAAGGGGATAAGGTTATTGATAAAGATGAAGACCCATATAAAGTGGTATTTGAGAAAGTTTCTGCACTTAGGGGTGCGTTTGTAAAAGACGGCACGGTTACTGCAGCAAACTCTTCTACAATCTCAGACGGTGCAGCTTTGAGCATATTAGCAAGCAAAGACGCTCTAGAGCGCTACAACCTAAAGCCTCTTGCTAGGCTTGTTGCTTACTCTACAAACTCTCTTGCCCCACAGCAGTTCCCAGAAGCTCCTGTTGGTGCAATAGAAAAGGTTGTAAAAAAAGCTAACCTATCTTTGTCAGACATAGACCTTTTTGAGATAAATGAGGCTTTTGCTGTGGTAGTGCTTATTGCTCTAAAGCAGCTTGGTCTTGATATCAATAAGGTAAATGTAAATGGGGGAGCAGTATCCATTGGTCACCCCATTGGTGCAAGCGGTGGTAGGCTTGTTGCAACACTGGTAAAGCAAATGAAAAGACAAAATGCAAAATACGGCCTAGCTACGCTGTGCATAGGCGGCGGTGAAGCAGTAGCTGCTATATTCGAAAATATTTAAAGGAGGTTTACAATGATTAAAAAAGTAGGCGTAATAGGTGCAGGCCAGATGGGAAACGGTATAGCCCATGTCTTTGCTTTGTACAACTACTCTGTTGTACTCTACGATGTAGCGCAATCTCAGCTTGACAAAGCACTAAAAACAATAGAAGAAAACTTAAAAAGGCAGGCTAAAAAGAATGTAATCGAAGAAGTCCAGATTGAATCAACGCTAAACAACATAAAATCTACAACAAACCTAAACGATGTATCCGATGTAGATTTTTGCATTGAAGCTTCACCTGAAAATGAAGCTTTGAAGCTTGAGCTTTTTGCTAAACTTGACTCTATAGTTAAAGAAGGCTCAATTATTGCTTCAAACACATCTTCCATATCCATTACAAAACTAGCTTTCCAAACGAAAAGACCCGATAAGGTAATTGGCATGCACTTTATGAACCCAGTGCCTGTTATGGAGCTTGTAGAGGTTATAAGGGGTATTGCAACAAGCGAAGAAACTTACAATACGATACTTGATTTAGCAAAATCATTGGGTAAAAACCCTGCTTTATCAAGAGACTACCCCGGTTTTATCGTAAACCGCATACTTATCCCAATGATAAATGAAGCAATATACGCCTACTACGAAGGCATAGCTTCTGCTGAAGATATAGATAAAGCTATGAAGCTTGGTACAAACCAGCCTATGGGACCGTTAGTGTTAGCTGATTTTATTGGTTTGGATACTGTTCTTGCCATACAAAATGTCCTTTATGAGGGTTTTAAAGATTCAAAGTACAGACCCTGCCCGTTGCTTGTAAAAATGGTAGAGGCTGGGTATTTAGGCAGAAAAAGCGGTCGCGGATTTTATGATTACACAAAAAAATAGGGAGGCTTTATGAATGTATTGTTTGAATCAAAACAGGGCATTGGCTATTTAACCATAAATAGACCAGATAAGCTAAATGCTTTAAATATTGATACGGTAAATGAGCTAAAAGAAACGTTTCTAAAAGTAGAGCAAGATAAAACAATAAAGTGTGTGATTATCACAGGCTCAGGTGAAAAAGCTTTTGTAGCAGGTGCAGATATAGAATACATGCAAAAACTAACACCTAACGAAGCGCTTGAGTTTGCAAGGCTGGGTCAAAAGACGCTTCACTTAATGGAACTCTCAAACAAGCCTTATATAGCATGCGTTAATGGTTATGCTTTAGGTGGTGGCTTTGAAGTAGCCCTTTCATGCGATATAATTCTTGCCCAAGCAAATGCTAAGTTTGGTTTCCCAGAAGTTAGTCTTGGTATAATACCAGGCTTTGGCGGTACACAAAACCTATCTCGCCTAGCAGGTAAACTTATGGCAAAAGAACTTATATTCAGTGCAAAGATGATAGATGCTGTAAAAGCAAAAGAGCTTGGTATAGTAAACGAGGTTTATCAAACAAAAGAAGAGCTCTTGAGTGCAGCTAAAGAGCTTGCAACTCAAATACAAAAAAATGCTCCCTTAGCCGTTGGACTTGCCAAAAGAGCCATAGTAGATGGTTTTAACCTCTCAAAAGAAGATGGCCTAAGGTATGAAGCAAGCTTATTTGGTGTAGCGTTTTCCACTGTTGATGCTAAAGAAGGCTTAAGTGCATTTGTAGAAAAAAGAAAACCAAATTACACAGGAGGATAATATGAATTTTCAATTAACAGATGAAGAAAAAATGGTTCAAGATACCGTAAGGAGCTTTGCACAAAAAGAGCTAAAGCCCATAGCAGCAGAGATCGACAAAAATCACAAAATACCGGATTCTATCATAAAAGGTTTAGCTGAGCTTGGACTTTTTGGCGTGTATATACCTCAAGAATACGGTGGAGCTGGGCTTTCTTTTTTGTCTTACGCAATAACCGTAGAAGAAATCTCCAAAGTATGCGCTTCTACTGGTGTACTTATAAGTGCTCATACGTCACTAGCTGCAAACCCCATATACGAGTTTGGTACCAAAGAACAGAAAGAAAAATACCTAGTACCCCTTGCAAGCGGTCAAAAGATAGGGTGCATTTTGTTAACTGAGCCTGAAGCTGGCTCTGATGCTGCAAATGTATCTACAACGGTTAAGAAAGAAGGTGACTACTACATAGCAAATGGCAATAAGATATTTGTTACAAATGGTGGCTATAGGGACTTTGGTATATTGATCGCAACACATGATAAATCGCTTCGCCACAAAGGCATAGATGCATTCATACTGGATTTAAAACAAGAAGGTGTAGAACTTCAAAGAAATGAAGACAAGATGGGTATACGTGGTACATACACTTCCGTTTTTAGTCTTGAAAATGTCAAAATACCAAAAGAAAATCTCCTTGGCAAAGAAGGGGAAGGTTTTAAAATTGCAATGGACTGCTTGGATGGTGGCAGAATAGGCATAGCTTCTCAAGCTTTAGGTATAGCAGAAGGAGCCTATGAAAAAGCACTGGAGTACGCCAAAGAGCGCAAGCAGTTTGGCAAAACACTAAGTGAGTTTCAAGCAATCCAATTTAAACTAGCAGATATGGCAATGCATATTGAAGCAGCAAAACTGCTTGTATATGAGTCCGCATGGATAAAAGACAACCTAAAAAACGGCGCAAGCTACAATGACCTTATAATAAAATCTTCAATGGCAAAAGCTTATGCCTCAGAGACGGCAACATACGTAACCAAAGAAGCACTTCAAATACATGGTGGCTATGGGTATATAGCAGAGTATGAAATAGAGCGCATGTACAGAGATGCAAAGATAACAGAAATATACGAAGGCACAAACGAAGTTCAAAGGATAGTAATATCAAAGATGCTGTTAAAATAGGAGGGCTTAATGTCAAAATACCCAGAATTGGAGAGTTTAAGTAAAGAAGAGTTAATAAAAGTAATAGAAGATGAAGCAAAAAACTGGCTTGCCCATGATGGTTTATGGTTTCAAGCGGTGGAAAGACACTTTGGTATGGATGCTGCAATTAAGCTTGACGAAGAAGCATGGAAAGATTTTACACAAATTGAAGCAAAAAGAATAATGGAGCGGCTTAACTTGCCTCAAAATAGTGGTCTTGATGGTCTAGAAAAGGCTTTAAATTTTAGGATGTATAGGCGCATAAATGAGCAAGTAATAGAAAGGCCAAACGATCACACACTAATATTAAAGATGACATCATGTCGCGTTCAATCGGCGCGTCAGAGGAAAAACTTACCATTTTTCCCATGCAAAAGCGTTGGGATTATTGAATATGGTTATTTTGCAAGCACAATTGATAATCGCATAAAAACAA
This sequence comes from Desulfurella sp., assembly GCA_050253135.1. Lineage (GTDB taxonomy): Bacteria > Campylobacterota_A > Desulfurellia > Desulfurellales > Desulfurellaceae > Desulfurella. The sequence goes on from JBFWJP010000005.1 coordinate 16,331, forward strand.
GTGTAATAAAATGTCCACCCGATGATATTACGAATGCTGGTTATCACTGTGCATGGGAGTTTAAATTACAAGAATAAGGAGGCTTTGTATGTATGCATCTAAATATAATTTAAGGTTTGTTACTGCTACAAGCCTTTTTGATGGTCACGATGCCTCTATAAATATTTTTAGAAGAATCATACAAGACAGTGGCGCAGAAGTCATACATTTAGGTCACAACCGCAGTGCTTATGAAATTGTTCAGACTGCGCTTGAAGAAGACGTAAATGCTATTGCTGTAACATCCTATCAAGGTGGCCATAATGAATTTTTTAAGTATATGTATGATTTACTAAAAGAAAATAAATCTGAGTATATTAAGATTTTTGGTGGAGGAGGGGGTGTCATTGTCCCCCATGAGATTAAAGAACTTCAAGAATACGGAGTTTGTAAGATTTTCTCACCACAAGATGGTATGCATATGGGTTTAACAGGCATGGTAGATTACATGCTTGAACAAAGCGACTTTTTGACATTTGATGAGGAAAGGCTTGAAGAATACCTACAAAATTTGCCAAAAACGCTTCCAAAAGCCATAAGTTTGGTTGAAAAACTCATTACTCAAGATAGTTGGACGCCATACCATGAAGAGGTGTTTCAAAAATATTTTGAAAAGCTCGCAAAAGATACTAAAGTACTTGGTTTTACAGGTTCTGGTGGTGCTGGTAAGTCGTCGTTAATAGATGAGTTGCTTAGGCGATTTTTGAACAACTATCAAGACAAAAAAATTGGTATATTAGCAGTTGACCCTACCAAGAAAAGCAAAGGTGCCCTGCTTGGTGATAGAATTAGGATGAACTCTCTGCCGCATAAAAATGCTTATATGCGTTCAATGGCAACAAGAAGCTCAAATATGTCAATATCAAAGGCTACACGAAAAGTGATTGATTTGTACAAAATGTCTGGTTTTGATTTAATAATACTAGAAACAGCAGGCGTTGGTCAAAGCGATATAGCGGTTATTGATATAGCAGATTACAATGTTTATGTTATGACACCAGAGTACGGTGCAGCATTACAGCTTGAAAAAATCAACATGCTAGATTATGCCGATGTGGTTGTGTTAAATAAGTACGATAAAGAAAGTGCCGAAGATGCCCTATATGAAGTAAGAAAACAGTATATGCGAAACCACAAGCTTTTTGACAAAAAATTAGATGAAATGCCTGTTTATCATACAGTTGCTTCAAATTTCAACGATGCAGGCACAAATTACCTTTTTTATAAACTTATGCAACTTATTGGGATTGAAACTCTAAAGGTTTTTGAGCCAATAAGCGACGCATCCGTAATGTTTTTAATACCGCCTCATCGCACTAGATATTTAAGCGAGATTGTTACTGCCGTGAGGGATTATAAAACCAAATCAAACGAGCAAATAAAACTTTCTAATAATTTGTATGCGCTTGAAGGTACTAAAAAATTGTTACAACTACAGTTGAATACCTCTATTGAGCCAGCCGAAGAAGCAGATTTTGTTGACGCAAAAATCGATGAAAGTCTCAAAAAAGAAAATCTGGAAAAAGCACTCAATGTGATAACGCAAGAGATACAGCAAATAAAAGCGCAACTTGATACGCAAACAATAAGACTTATAGAAAATTGGAATAACTTAAAAGAAATCTACGCAAAAGACTATCTAATTTCAAGGATAAGGGACAAAGAGATAAAGTATGAGCTTACAACCAAAACATTATCTGGCAATAAAATACCAAAAATATCACTGCCAAAATCCAATGATTACGGTGAAATAGTAAAGTTTCAGTTATTAGAAAATGTACCTGGCAAGTTTCCTTTTACAGCTGGCACTTTTCCTCTAAAAAGGCAGGATGAAAAACCCACAAGGATGTTTGCTGGAGAAGGCACGCCAGAGCGCACAAACAAAAGGTTCCATTATCTATCGGCAGGCCAGCCGTTTAGTAGACTATCCACTGCGTTTGACTCTATAACTCTCTATGGCCAAGATCCAGATATAAGACCAGATATTTACGGAAAAATTGGGAATGCAGGTGTATCTATTGCTACTGTAGATGATGCAAAAAAACTCTACAGTGGGTTTGACTTGTGCGATCCAAATACATCCGTTTCTATGACAATCAATGGTCCAGCACCTATGATGCTTGCAATGTTTTTCAATACTGCCATTGATCAGCAAGTCGAAAAATACTTAAAAGATAGTAACAAATGGGCTCAAGCGCAGGATAAGATCAATAACTACTACAAAAAACTCAATGTAGATCGTCCCGTATACAATAATTCATTTGGCGCTAAAGATGCAGATGAAAACCATTTAGGCTTGGGTCTACTTGGCATAAGTGGTGATTTGGTTGTTGACATTGCCACTTACAATGAAATTAAAAAATACACACTAAGTGTTGTAAGAGGCACAGTGCAGGCTGATATCTTAAAAGAAGATCAAGCCCAAAACACCTGTTTGTTCTCGACTGACTTTTCACTTAAGTTAATGGGTGATATTCAACAATATTTTATAGACAATGCTGTAAAAAATTATTATTCTGTTTCAATCTCAGGCTATCATATAGCAGAAGCCGGAGCAAATCCCATAACGCAGCTTGCCTTTACTTTAGCTAACGGCTTTACTTATGTAGAGTATTATTTAGCACGTGGTATGAAAGTAGATGATTTTGCACCTAATTTGTCATTTTTCTTCTCAAATGGCCTTGATATAGAGTATTCTGTTATTGGTAGGGTAGCACGCCGTATATGGGCAATTGCAATGAAGAACAAATACTCAGCCAATGAACGCAGTCAAAAACTAAAATACCATATCCAAACATCAGGCAGATCGCTTCACGCTATGGAAATAGCTTTCAACGATATTAGAACAACTCTCCAGGCTTTAACTGCCATTTACGATAACTGCAACTCACTTCATACAAATGCCTATGATGAAGCAATAACAACACCTACAGAAGAATCTGTAAGGAGAGCTTTGGCTATACAAATGATAATTAACAGCGAGTTTGGGATGGCTAAAAACGAAAATCCACTTCAAGGTTGTTATATCGTAGAAGAACTTACAGATTTGGTTGAAGAAGAAGTGTTAAATGAATTTGAAAGACTCTCTAAAAGAGGTGGCGTGTTAGGTGCTATGGAGTCAAGGTATCAGAGGAACAAAATTCAAGAAGAATCATTATACTACGAACAACTAAAAAATACAGGAGAGTTACCTATCATAGGTGTGAATACTTTTGTTAGCGATAAATATATTGAAGAAGATAAAATCGAGCTTTCAAGGTCAACAGAAGAAGAAAAAAAATGGCAATTAGATAACTTAATCGCATTTCAAAGACGCAATGAAGCATTTTCAAAACAGTATTTAGATAAATTAAAATATGTTGCTCAAACTGGTGGAAATATATTTGAAGAATTAATGGAAACTGTAAAGTATGCATCTTTAGGTCAAATTACAAACGCTTTGTTTGAGGTTGGCGGTAAATACAGAAGAAATATGTAATTTTTAAGGAGGAAGAGTGGAGAGTTTAATTTTTGGGATTGTTCTTGTAGTTAGTGTAGGTTATTTTTTCTACCGTGTGAATTATTTGTACTCACTACTTAAGTTTGGTCAGACAGAAAACCGCTTTTATAGTCCTCTAAAGCGTCTAAATAACGCTATTAAAAACGGTCTTTTGCAGATGTGCCATTTTAAGATAAACGATAAGGATATAAACTATGCTGGTATAATGCACGCGCTGATTTTCTTCGGTTTTGTGGTTTTGCTTTTTGGCGAAATAGAGCTAATTATTAAAGGTTTTATCCCATCTTTTAGCTTTAGCTTTTTGGGGTTTTTGTACCCCGTTTATCTGTTTTTGGAAGATTTATTTGCATTTTTGGTGCTTATTGCTATTGTAATGTCTTTGGTAAGGCGCTTTGTTTGGCACCCAAAAAAGCTCAATTATCATTTTAGCGCATACTTGATACTGATTTTTATCACTGTTTTGATGCTTACATTGTTTTATATGGCTGCGCTTGAGATGGCTAAAACTGGTAAAATAAATCCGTACGAGCCTTTTGCAGGTATTGTGTATAGGCTTTTAAATATCCAATCATACAGCGAAGTAGCCTATCATATAGCCTTTTGGGTGCATATGATCGTATTGCTTGCTTTTTTAGATTTTATACCGAACTCAAAACACCTGCACATTTTAGCCGGTATCCCTAACAATTACTTTGCAAATTTAGGTCCTTCAATGGCATTAAGGGATCTTAACTTCGAAGATGAAAACGCAGAAAGCTTTGGCGTAAAAAACGTAAACGAACTTACATGGAAGCAGTTGTTAGATGGCTATGCCTGCACAGAATGTGGTAGATGTGCCCAGGTATGTCCTGCAGCAAATACAGGTAAAGTACTTGTGCCAAGAGAGATTATACTTGGTATAAAAGAAAATCTTTTTCACAATGCTAAAAATTTAATCACAAAGCAAGAGCTTACACCGCTTGTAACAAACGATTTACCAAAAGAAAACCCGCACGGTTATTTTGAGTATGGTTTTGCAATACCGGATAAGGCACTTTGGCAGTGCACTACATGCGGCGCATGTCAAACTGTTTGTCCTGTAAGTAATGAGCACATTAGGGATATGGTTGATTTAAAGCGCTATGCTGTGCTAACACAAGGCGAGTTTCCAGAAAAACTTGTTCCTATTTTTAATAACATAGAAACTAACTCAAACCCCTGGGGTATCAATGCAGATTACAGGCTTGATTGGGCAAGAGGTCTCGATGTAAAAACAACAGATGAGCAGGAAGATCCAGAGATTCTATACTTTGTTGGATGTGCAAGCTCATTTGATGACAGAAGCAAAAAGATTGCACAAAGCTTTGTAAGGGTATTACAAAAAGCTAATGTTAAGTTTGCTGTACTTGGCAAAAAAGAAAAATGCTGTGGTGATAACGCAAGACGTCTTGGCAATGAGTATTTGTTTTATAATTTAGCCCAAGAAAACATAGAAACTTTCAAAGCATACAATATTAAAAAAATCGTTACGACATGCCCTCATGGCTACTATACGCTAAAAAATGAGTACCCAAAACTTGGGGGTGAGTTTGAGGTTTTGCATCACAGTCAGTTTATAAGTCAGCTCATAAAAGAAGGTAGGATAAAGCTTTCAAATAACATACGTCAAACTGCTACATTCCACGATTCGTGTTACTTAGGAAGGCACTCCAATATATATGAAGAGCCTAGACAAATCGCAACACAAGCAGGATACAACCTAACAGAAATGAAAAATTCTCACTGTAATAGTTTTTGTTGCGGAGCAGGCGGTGGCATGATGTGGCTTGAAGAAGAGGGTGAGCGCATGAATAAGGTTAGAACTGCACAAGCTATAATCACAAATGCTCAAAACATTATTACCGCTTGTCCGTTTTGTATGATAATGCTTGATGATGGTGTAAAGGATATAGCAAGAGACGATATAGGTGTACTTGATATTGCACAAGTGGTAGAAAAGAGTATGACTTGATAATTTTTAGGAATGGGTTATTTTCTTAAAAAGGAGGTGTAATTATGGCAAAAAAAGTGTTGATGTTGGTAGGTGATTATGTAGAAGATTACGAAGTTATGGTGCCTTTCCAAATGTTGCAAATGGTAGGTCTTGATACTTATTGTGCCTGTCCAAATAAAAAAGCGGGTGAGTTTGTAAAAACTGCTATTCATGATTTTGAAGGTGACCAAACCTACTCTGAAAAACGCGGACACAATTTTATGCTGAATTGCACGTTTGAAGATATAAAACCTGAAAGCTTTGATGCACTGGTGCTTCCAGGGGGTAGGGCACCTGAGTATATCAGGCTAGATAATAGAGTAATTGAGATTGTAAAACATTTTTCTAAAAACAAAAAACCTATTGCCGCTATATGCCACGGTCCGCAAATTTTGGTTGCAGCAAATGCAGTTGAAGGCTACGAATTAACCGCATACCCAGCCCTTAAGCCAGATATTGTCAGAGCTGGTGGAAAATGGGTTGATCCAAATCAGACATTTTCCAATGCCTGTGTGGATAGAAATTTAGTTACAGCACCAGCTTGGCCTGCACACCCAGAATGGGTTAGGAAATTTTTAGAAGTGCTTGGAGTAAAAATATCACTTTGATTTAGTATATCTAAGGCTTGAGTTTTGGGTATTGTGTTGAAACTCTCAAGCCTTAGATTTAAAAAACTTCTTTTACAAAGCAGTTTTTATTAATTTAAGATATATGTATATTAAAACTTTACGGAAACACTTCCTACCACACTAAAGGGTGCACCCACTTGGTATGTCGTTTGACTATACATAGAAAAATTCGAATCAGGTGCATTTATGGCGCTTATATAGCGTTTGTTGAGTAAATTTGTAAAATTCAGGCTAAAATTTACATCTTTAAATTTCCATAAGTTTTTTAGGTTGTAGCCAATATTTAAATTGGCAAGAAAAACAGATGGTAATGGTTGTGTATGAAGTAAGTCTCCATAGCGTTTACCAATATAGCTTATATATGGCGTAATTGAAAAATTATTATATTTATAAGTAAATCCTGCTTTGACAATATTTTTTGGTACATTGATTATCTGTTTACCTTTTACATCATAAAAATTATTCATAAATGATACGTTTTCTGTATAATAAAATCTATTATAACTGTATGAAGCAAACAATAGTAAGTCTCTAAAAGGCGTGTAGCCAGCAGAAATTTCTATACCATATGATCTTGCTTTCGCAGTGTTTGCAGGCATCTCTGCAACTTTATCATTTCCTATGTTTATTGGAGCGTAAGTACCAATGTTATTTATAGTACTGTAAAATAGTGTTGGGTAAAAGAATACATTTTCATTATTGTATCTTAGGCCCAAGTCGTAATTGTCTGCTGTTGTCATTTTAAAATATTTATCCCATAAGGATTGAAGTGTTATACCTTTTGGCTCAAAAGCTAGTTTGTTTTGTGCATAAGATGGCCATAGGTTAAAATTGGGTGCTTGAAAACTTCTGCCGTAATTTGCAAATATATTAACATAATTATTCAACTGATAATTAATGCCCACATAGGGTAGGTAATTTCTAAAAATTTTGGAGTTAGCCGTTTCAAAAGGGTCTAGCTTTGCAAGGCTAAGCGCTTCATCTACATTTGATGTATTTATACCTTTTGTGTTGTAGCCATTAATTGCTGATGTTTTGTACATTAAATACTTTAAACCTGCATCAAGTTTTAATCTACCTATGTTGGCTTCTACATTTATAAATGGTGAATTTATAGTGTGATAGCCATGGTCTGCTAGAATTGCCCAATTAGAAAATTGTAAAGACCCATTTTTGGGTGTAAAGTTTTCGATTGCATAAGGGGGACCCGGCATTTGCTGTTTGTGAAACCAATAGCCAACTGTAACTTTGTAGTTTTTTGCAAATTTCCAATCAAAGCTTGAAACTATGCCAAAAATATTACTATTGTATAAAAATTTTTGGACATAAGCAGGATTGTTTCCTGTATAATAATTATCCCCTCTAACTGACCAGTAATACGGTTTCAAAACTAGTTTTGATGAGTTTGATGTATTAATTGTAAAAGTTGGCAAAACAAAATAGTCTCTGCTATTTACTTTGTTGTAATCGTAATATTTAGTGCTGTTTGGGTTATTGTTGTAGTCAAGAGCGTAATTTTTGTTTATGTTTGAAGCTTGGTCGTAGTTTAGTCCATAGTAGCTATTGTGAAAGTCACTGTTGTATCCTAAATACAATGCAAAATTTACAAAATTATCAAAATTTTTTGTTAGCCCAAACATAGCATTTTTCCTTACAAAATTACCATTGCCTTTCCATTTATTTGCATAGGCTAATGATGAAGAAGCAAATGCTCTATAGCCATTAATATCACCAGAATCTACCCTTACAAAACTTTTTGAATAATCGAAACTGCCAAAGCTTTGATTTAGTGTGATACCAAACTTATTCGAAGGTTTTTTTATAGATAAGTCAATTATACCAGGAAAATTTCCAAATGAGTTAAAACCCACATCAGGTTTAATTGCACCATCGTAAACAGTTATGTTTTCTATGTTTTCTAAATCAAAAACATTTGCAGTTAAACTACCTGTTGGGCCATTTGGCGTAGGAACGCC
>JBFWJP010000006.1:0-23877 GCA_050253135.1 Desulfurella sp.
TTGGTATGCTTACAAACCCTTTAAGGGATAGGTTTGGGCTTGTGCTAAGGCTTGATTACTATAACCTTGATGAGCTAGTGAAGATAATTAAACGCTCTGCATTTGTATTAAATGTAAAAATTGACGAAGAAAGCGCAAAAATCATTGCTCAGCGCTCGCGCTCAACCCCAAGAATTGCAAATAAAATACTAAGACGCGTAAGGGATTTAGCGCAGGTTAGGCAAATTGATACAATCACCAAAGAGATCGCCAAAGAGGCACTAGAGATTATAAATATCGATGAAAACGGCTTAGATTATCTAGACAAAAAATACCTAGAAGTTGTCAATAATGTATTTAACGGTGGCCCAGTTGGCATTGAAACACTTGCATCAAGTCTAGGTGAGGACAAAAAAACACTTGAAGAAGTCGTTGAACCGTATTTATTGCAGTGTGGTTATATAAAAAAGACGCCCAAAGGGCGCGTTGCAGTAAACCAAACGAACTTTGAAAAACCTACGCTATTTTAAGATAAAATCTCAGATTTTATAGCATCTATCATAAATTCTTGCTCATCATTTTCAATACCTACATATAATGGTATAGATAAACACTCACTGTAGTACTCAAGAGCTTTTGGTGTCGAAAATGAATTATAACTCATTTTTTGATAAAAAGGCTGGGCATTTATGGGTATGTAGTGTGTCTGCAGCATTATACCCTTTGATTTTAGTGAGTTTATTATGTCTGCTCTTTTTTTACCAAGTTCTTTAAAATTAACCCTTACAACATACAAATGATAAGACGCGCTAGCATTTTTGTGTAAAGGCCTAATAGGTGTATTGCTAAATGCTTTATCGTAGTTTTTTGCAAGATTTCTTCTAGTGTTTAAAAAAAAGTCTATTTTTTTTAGTTGAGATAAACCCAAAGCACTGTGAACATCGCTTAATCTGTAATTAAAACCTAGCTCTTGCATCTCAAAATACAGAGGGTTTTCATCACTGTAAATAAATTCACTACTATTTCTTACAATACCGTGGTTTCTCAAAATAGCAGCTTTTTTTGCTATAGTTTCGCTATTTGTTACAATACACCCGCCTTCTGCACTTGTAATGCTTTTTACAGGATGAAAAGAAAGTGTAGCAACATCGCAAAAACTGCAATCGCCTGCCTTATGTGAGTCAAAACTTGCACCCAACGAGTGAGCACAATCCTCTAAAATTTTTACGCCGTATTTTTGGCTTAAATACATAAGTCCTTTTGGGTCTACCATGTTTCCAGCAAAATCTACAGCAAAAATTGCCTTTATGGTGCTGTCTTTTTTTAATATATCTTCGCATAAGTTTAAATCAATGTTTGCCTGATCATCTACATCTACAAATACGGGGACAGCTTGAGCGTAAACTATAGCATTGGATGTAGCTAAAAACGAAATAGGTGTTGTAATCACTTTATCGCCTTTTTCAAGCATACAAAGTGCCGCTATATGCAAACTTGCCGTACCACTTGATACGCACACTGCGTGCTTTACACCTAAGTATTGCTTTATTGCTTCTTCAAACTCTGCAACTTTTGGACCTGTTGTTAAAAAATCACTTTTTAAAACCTCAACAACCGCATTGATATCATCTTGGTCGATGTACTGTCTTGAATACCCATAGCTTTTTTGTTTCATAAACGCCTCTTTTTATCATTTTTAGCATTAAAACTCTCTTGGATTATAGCCTTTAGCTGATTCATTTTCAAGCACTAAGGCCGTTTGCTAATCTCTTGACACAATAGACATTATTGGTTATTGTAGTATAAGAGACAAGAACCATGGATTTAAAAGCAAAAAAGAACCCAGTTAGTTTGATATTTAGAGTTATTCTTGGTATAGATGACCCAAAAACTATTGAACTACTTGAAACTTCCTGTTTTGTCACAAAAAAGCAAAAAGGCGAAATACTCTTTAGACAAGGCCAAAGAGGCTCTATTGTATATTATTTGCTTGATGGCAGAATAAAACTCTACCGTCTAGACCAAAAGGGCAATGAATGTGTTATCCATTTTGTTAACAAAAACGAATTTTTTGCAGAAATTTTGCTCACACAAGATACATACCCAGTAAACGCCCAAATGCTTTGTAATTCCACCATGCTTGGTGTTGACAAAAACAAACTATTGCCACTTTTGAAATCACACCCAGATTTATCTGCCAAAATAATATTCATGTTTGCAAACCGTATAAATTACCTTGTAGACACTATAGAGCGGCTCTCAACGGAAAGTGCAAAAGAAAAATTCTTAAACTACCTAATTTATTTAAGTAAGATACACAAATCACAAACAGTAATACTGGATATACCAAAACAAGAATTAGCTTTGCTTTTAGGTATGGCAAAGGAAACTTTCTCGCGCATTGAAAGACAATTAATAAGCGATGGTATAATAGCAGTGAACAATAAAGAAATAAAATTACTAAAACAGATTTTACCTTAAATTTACATTGTGAGATTAAAAGTAAGTTATGTGGTTTAGGAAGTTTTTAGTGGCTTTTTTTAGTCTATTTTTTTTATCAAGTGCCTTTGCAAAAGATTTTAAAAAAGTTGAGCCTTCGTATAAATCGATGTGCATCTCATACCTGCATACAGCTAAAGAAATGAGAAAAAGCCCACTTCTGACAAAATTTTCGCAAAACCCAGAATACAACAATCAACTCAACTTAGTTGATAAAAATATATCCCAAGCTCAAGAAAGTTTGTCTCATGAGCAATTTGAAGCGTGCTACTACAGGGCAGTTAGTGCTATTTTATTAATGAAAAGCTTGTCAAATATACAAAAAGCAAAAAAACATGAAAATCCTGCTGTTGGAAGATGATAAAACGCTTGGGAAAGCTCTAAAAGAGTTATTAGAGCAAAATAATTTTGAAACACAGTGGGTAGAAACTATAGAAGATTTTGTTTTGTTTGCAAAAGCGCGCCCTTTTGATTTATTTATCATGGATAGAGCAATTAAAAGCAAAGATTCTTTGTATACGCTCAAAGAACTCAGAAAAACGATATCTACACCAGCGATTTTTTTAACAGTAAAAAGCTCCCTAAGCGATAAATTAGAAGGATTTGAAGCTCAAATTGATGATTACATTACTAAACCATTCTACAAAGAAGAACTGCTGGCAAGAATCAAAGCTATTTTAAACAGAAATACACCAAAAGGTATAATAAAGGTTGGAAATATCGAGATAGATACGCAAAAGCATAAGGTTTTTGTAGATTCAAAACCTGTGGAAAATTTAACACAAAAAGAATTTATGCTCCTTGAGTATCTAATGCGCAACAAAAACAAAGTAATAAAAACAGATAATTTAATAGACTATATATGGAACGAAGATGGCAGCGTAGAAACTTTAAAGTCTCACATTTATAGCTTAAGAAAAAAGCTCTCAGACAAAAACCTGATAAAGACCGTTAAAGGATACGGCTACAAAATAGAAGAATGAACAAATACATACAAAAATTTATAAACAATATCATACTGCTTCATACATTGTTGGTATTTGTTATGCTTATTTTCTTTGACTGTCTTTTGTCCTATCAAAGGTATTTAGATCTCCAAAGAAACAATGAAAGTTTAGCTAAAAGAGTCATTGAAAACATTGAGCTTTCTATAAAAACAACGGGCATCTACCAAAGCAAACCTCAAGATATTTTTTACCTAATCATTGACAATAAAAACAAAGTAATGAGCGCAAATGTAAGCATAAACAAAGAAATAATTAATAAAATAATAAAATCAAAAGTAGAAAATTTTCAATTCGGTGGTCTTGCTTTTAAAAAAAAGAGCTTTGAAGATGCTACACTCGGCCATATACAAATTGTTTCTGCATACTCTTTATATGATATCTACAAAAATATTGCTTATTTTTTTGGTTTACTGCTAATAATATCTCTTTTTATTGTAGCTTTATACCATAGAATTAGCTTTGTTTTATCCCAAAAATGGTCTGTGCCACTCTTATCACTTTATCGCACAACAGAAGAATTTTTAGACACAGTAGCCCATGAAGTCCTAACACCTCTTTCTTACATAAGTTTAATTAGCGAAGATACACGCATTAAAAACAGTATAGATCGCATAAAAAACATACTAAACGGGATTCTTGAAATCAAAAAATTTGATGTGACAAAAAACCAAGGCAAAAGTGAAATAGATACAGCAATTGTAATAAAAACAATCTTGCAAGAGCTAAACTTCGCTTTAGAATCAAAAAAAATAGAACTTAAATTGAACATTGACGAGGCGAAAATTGTAACGCACCAAAATATCTTTTATATCCTTTTGCGCAATTTAATAGATAATGGTGTAAAATACAATATCGAAGAGGGTTATCTAAAAATAGAATCCCACCTTATTGGTAAATACTACAACTTTAAAATAGAAAATCCATACCAGTCAACTGATATGGATTTAAATTCCCAAACACTGCACTTTGGCAAAGGTCTTGGGCTTTATCTGATCTATAAAACGCTAAACATCCTAAATGGAGATATTGACATTTCAACAACAAAAGATACATTCAAAGCAACCGTAAAATTGCCAATTAAACACTCCAATTAAAATTACAGTCTAAATAGAGCTCTTGCAATCTTTTTTAGCGTTGTGCTTTCTTGGAGCTTACCCATCATCCAGTCTTCGCTAACCATTTTATTCAACATGGAAATTGTCGGAAAAGAGTGCTGAGTCATAAGAATATCAAACATTGATAATTTAAATTGCATAGCTAAAATCCACTCGTGTATAATCTCACTTGCATTTTCACCTACTATTGTTACGCCAAAAATTTTGCCTTTTTTATTTGTTATAACTTTTATAAAACCTTCCGTTGCACCATCCACTATAGCTCTACCGTAACTTGCATAATCTTTTTTTACTACAGTCACTTTAAGTCCTTTTTTAAGAGCTTCTTTTTCAGTCAAACCAACATTAGCTACCTCTGGTGTTGTAAATACTGACCACGGTATAAAATATTTATCGTAGCGAATCTTAAAAGGCAACGGGATAAATGCATTCATCAGAGCAATCATACCCTGGTGCATTGCAGAGTGTGAAAAATTTGATACACCATTGCAATCACCAATTGCATAGATATGTTTTATATTTGTCCTTAGTGCCTTATCAACAATTATGCCTTTTTTGTTATACTTTATGCCTACTTTGTCTAGTTTTAGCTCTTCTAAATTTGGTTTTCTGCCTGTTGCGATCAGTATTTTTTCGCTTTCAAATATATGTGAATCGGTTTCCACAAACACCTTATTATCTTTTTGAAAGACGCGCTTTATGGGTGTTTTGCTGTAAACTTTTATGTTTTCCTTTTTAAACCTTTCTTCTAAAATGTTTGCTGCCTGAGCATCTGCAAAAGGCAAAAGGTGTTCGTCTATATGAACAACATTTACGTTGCTTCCAAGTCTTGCAAAACTTTGAGCCATCTCGCAACCTATAGCTCCTCCTCCAATAATTGTAAGGCTTTTGGGTATGCTCTTTTGTATAAACAAATTTGTGTTTGTCAATTTTAAAGATTCATCAACTTTATCAAACCCTTCTATATCGGGTATAAAAGGTGTTGTGCCTGTAGCTATAAAAATCTTTCTTGCTCTATATGTATTTTCACCTACTCTTACCGAATGTGAGTCTACAAATTCAGCGCTCCCTTGATTGATAATTAACTCTACCCTCTCAAACGCCTGCATGAGTTTTTTACCACTTATGCGGCTAATTTTTTGTCTAACTACATCGAGTGATTCACCAGGATCTGTAAAAATGTTTGAATGAATACCAAATTTCTCTAAATGATGTGAAATTTGATTTACTTGAGCAGTTTTTAATAAAGCTTTGCTTGGTATACAACCACAATTTAAACACTCTCCGCCTACTTTATTTTCCTCAACAGCAAGCACTTCTAAACCCAAAGCACTTGCCATAGCAGATGCAGCCATACCAGCTGGACCCATACCTATAACAATAAGATCTTAGGTCTTCAATGTTACCTCCAAAAGTTACTAACTTAATAACCATAGTAATATACTTACTTTTTTATTGAAGTCAACTAGTTACGTTTACACTACATTTACAATCTATTTAAACTATGTTTACACATATTTCGTAGTATTTAAAATGAAAAATTACTTTAAGGAGGTCTTTTATGAAAAAGACATTTGTTAGTGCACTTTTAGCAGCAACGCTGTTGGGATCAAGCTTTAGTCCGAGCTTTGGTGGCGGTTTTGGGGCAATGGGTGCACGAGGCGGCTTTGGCACAAATTGTTCTTTAGGCTCAGGGTATAATGCCAAAGGCGGTTTTGGCTACCAATACATGCAAAAAGAACTAAACCTAACGCCAAGCCAAATCCAGCAAATTGAACAACTAAGGCAAGAGAGATTCCAAAGCTTTGCAAAACAGCAGTCAAACTACAAAATGCCTATGTATGATGCAATAGCTTCTGGAAATTTTAACAAGAAAGTCTTTATCGAAGAGTCAGAACAAAATGCGAAGCTAAGGGCTCAGGAAAAAGCAAATTACTTCCAGCGCTTTTTTGACATTTTAACGCCACAGCAGAGACAAAAGTTTGTAGAACTTCAAAAAGAACGTATGCAGTTTGCTCTAAAGAACATGGAAAACAGACAACAAATGCTACAAGATAGGATTAATTACCTAAAATCAAATGTTCAATAGAAAAATTTTGATAACTATGCTACAATTGTAAGTCTGGGGCAAAAGCTCCAGACTTAATTGGCTTATACTATGATAAATATACTTATGATTGAAGACGATACGGAGCTTGCCGAGCTTTTAAAAGAGTACTTAGCTAAGTTTAACATGAAAGTCACAAACTTTGAATCCCCTACAAAAGGCTTACAGGCTATTGAAAAAACGCACTATGACCTTTTGATACTTGATTTGAGCCTACCTGAGTTAGATGGTATAGATGTGTGCAAAAAAATTGCAAAAAATGCCATTGATATACCTATTATTATATCATCAGCCCGCAGTGATTACTCTGACAAAGTACTCGCATTAGAAATTGCAGCAGATGACTACCTTGCAAAACCATACAACCCAAGGGAATTGGTAGCACGTATACAGGCCCTTTTAAGAAGGACAAAATTACACAAAACACAAAAAAACGCAAAAAGCGATTTTGACATCGATGAGAACGAAATGACTATAGCGCATAAAGGCAACAAATTAAACTTAACGTCGGCAGAATACGAAGTGCTAGCGCTATTTTTAAAAAACAAAAACCGCGTATTAACGAGAGATTTTATTTTAGAAAACACAAAAACTATGGACTATGAAAGCATAGATAGAAGTGTTGATGTAATTGTAGGTCGCATTAGGAAAAAAATTGGAGATGATCCCAAAGAACCTCACTATATAAAATCCATAAGAGGCCTTGGGTATAAATTTGAAGAATGAACAAAAATTCCATCTTATTTAAACTAAATTTAATTTTCATCTTAACTTTCGTCGTCTCAGGCGCGCTTTTTTTGTTCGTATATTTTACGCTACAAAAACAATCTGACTTTGAATTTATACGAAAAAGCATGTTGCTTGCAAGAACACACAACTTAAATATATACGCAAAATCAGAAAACATAAAACTCATTGAAAATCCACAGGAAATAGATCGCATCTTAAAAAACTCTAAGGTAATATTAAAAAAAGAAATGCCCGCTGGCAGGCAAAATTGGGCGTTGCTAAAATTTGAATCCCATACCTACCTATTTATACAAACACCAAATCAAAGTTGGCTTGTCAAAAAAGAAGGTCAATTTGGAGCACCCAATTTTATACTAATTTTATGGGCAGTTTTTGTAGCAAGTATTTTATTTTTATATATAAGCATTATAAAATCAATATACCCTATAAAAATACTGAGAAAAAAAATTGAGGAATTTAAAAAAGGCAACTTAAACATAAATTTTGAGCTTAAAAGAAAAGATGAAGTAGGGTTTCTTGCAAAAGAATTTCAAGAAGCTATAGACAACCTAAAAAAGAACGCAGAGTTAAGACAGTGGTTTTTACGCAATGTGGCACATGAATTAAAAACACCCATTGCAAAAGGTATGATAGCAAGCGAATTATTAAATGACGAAAATAGAAAGCAGAATTTTTTAAGAATTTTTAAAAGACTCGATGTACTAATAAATGAACTGCTTTCAATTGAACAAATTGCAGCAAAAAATATACAAGATTCCGCACGCTGCTATAAGTTTTCTCAAATATTAGAATCGGCAAAAAAACTTTTGTTTTTAGATAATGAAAAAATCAAATATAAACCAGATATAGACTATACACTTAAAGTTGACATAGATTTTTTTGTTATAGCAATAAAAAACTTAATTGATAACGGCATAAAGTTTTCTTCTAATAAATCAATTAGCATCTTTGAAAAAGACAAGAAAATAATCTTTTCGAACTTAGGCGAAAAATCCCGTCTCGACTCTGATAAAATGTTTGAGCCATTTTCAAAGGAAACATCACCAAACAACAAAGAAGGCATGGGACTTGGACTGTATGTCACAAAGTACATCTTAGATAAGCATAAAGTTATTATTACATACAACTACGAAAACGGTGAAAATATTTTTACTTTACATATTAAACATATATTGTGTGATAATTAATTTTTTACTTAAAAATTTCAACAAATTCATTTAAAAAATTAGCCAAATATGATATACTAACAAAAAATAAAACGGAGGTATTATGAAACGGGTGGCAGGCGTGTTTTTGGGTATTATTTTTGCTTTTAGCATAGCATTTGCGCAAGGCGAGAAACTAAATATTAACATTGCAAACCAACAAGCACTATCGCACCTTCCAGGCATAGGTCCAAAAACGGCTAAAAAAATCGTTGACTACAGAAATGCACACGGTTTTTTTAACAATATAGAAGAAATAAAAAATGTTTCAGGCATAGGTGAGAAAAAATTCGAGAAACTAAAAGACTACATAACGGTTATAGGTGGCGTGGCTGAAATTAAAAAAAATACTCGAAAGAAATTTTAGGGGGATAAATGAAACGCATTGGCGTCTTAACAAGCGGAGGGGATTGTTCTGGTATAAATGCAACGCTTAAAGCTATAGTTGAAGAAGCTTACAAAAATAACATAAGGGTAACCGGTTTTTTAGAAGGATACAACGGTTTAGTGAATGATTTAGCAATTGAGCTAACACCTATGCAAGTAAGTGGTATATTGCAAAGAGGCGGTACAATATTGATGACCTCTCGTTGCGAAGAATTTATGCAAGAATCAGGTTTTAATAAAGCACTAAATACACTCAAAGAAGAAAACATAGAAGGCCTAATTGTAATTGGTGGAGACGGTTCGTTACGCGGTGCAAAAAAAATCACCGAAGCAGGCCTATTGTGCGTTGGTATACCTGAATCAATCGATAATGATATATACGGCACAGATATGGCTTTGGGGGTTGATACGGCACTAAATATTATTACAGACGCCATTGACATCATACGCGATACTGCGTCAAGCCATAAAAGGGCGTTTGTTATAGAAACTATGGGTAGAGAAAGTGGGTATTTAGCTTTAATGAGCGCTATGGCATCTGGTGCTGAGGCTGTTTTAATACCAGAAATAGATTACGATATAGATTCTATTATGAAACGATTAAAATCAGAGCATGAACGTGGAAGAAAATACAGCATAGTTGTTATTGCTGAAGGTGTTAAAAAAACACAAGAGGTGGCTGAAAAGTTAAAAGTTGAAGCTGGTTTTGATACAAGACTAACAATTTTAGGCCATATACAAAGAGGTGGTAACCCTAGTGTATTTGATAGAACATTAGGTATGAGGATGGGTGTTAAAGCTGTTCAATCCTTAATTAATAAAAAATCTTCAGTAATAGGTTTACAGGGAAACGATTTAAAAAATGTATCCTACGACGTTGTTTTTTCTAATAAAAAAGTATTTAACGAAATGATGCTTGAGTTTGCACGCCTAAAATCTAGATAGTCTGTCTTTAAAAAAAGTTATGGCTTCCGCTAATTTATATTTTGCTTCTTCTTTAGTGGGAGCTTTAGCTGTAAACCTCACATACATTGTATGTGACGAAAAAGAAGTAGGCAGTGTTTTAGCATAAACATGCGTTTTCTGTGTAGTTTCGCTAGATATAAAAGCAAGCAAACTTTCATCATTGATGTTGCACTCAATTGTTTGTGATTGTGTAAATATTGGCTCAATAATAGATTTCAAAGTAGGTTCTACTTCGTTTTCAAACATAGTTTGCATTTCATTCGGCACTCCAGGCAAACAAAAAATATGACAGTCGTTCTTTCTTAAGTAAACACCGCAAGCAGCACCGACGCTATTTTTTAACAAGATAGCATTTTTTGGAACATAAGCCATTTTTTGCCTATTTACATTTAAATTTTTATCTGCAATTTTACCTTCGTTGTACAACTTTTCATAAAAAAATTCTATCTCAGAAAGGCATTTTTGATTTAAAATTAACTCTTCACCTGTTGCTAAAGCCACAGCTTGTAGTGTTAAATCGTCAAAAGTTGGACCAAGTCCACCAGTTGTTATAATAAGTGGTGTTTTGTTCATAAAGTACTTTAGAGTTTGAGCAATATCATCCAAATCGTCATCTAAAAAAACTATAAATTTATTTTCTACACCAATTTCATTTAGTTTACTAGCAATATAGTAAGCGTTATTATCTTTGATTTGAGCTGATACAAGCTCTCTTCCTATACCAAAAATCGAACTTTGCATAAAAATGGCGGAGCCGACGAGACTCGAACTCGCGACCTCTGGCGTGACAGGCCAGCGTTCTAACCAACTGAACTACGGCTCCAAAGAATGGTGGGCGCAGCAGGACTTGAACCTACGACCCCCTGCTTGTAAGGCAGGTGCTCTTCCAGCTGAGCTATGCGCCCAAATATCTAATCAAATTACTTGTTGGCCAATTCTTTAAAAACTTTCCCTACCTTAAATGCTGGCAAGTTAAAACCTTTAATAGTAATTTTCTCACCTGTGCGTGGGTTTCTGCCTGAGCGTTCTTTTCTCTGACTTAAATAAAATGTACCAAAACCCGTTAAACTAACTTTACCACCCTTTGCAATTGAATTCATAGTTTCTTCAATTACAGCATCAACTACTTTTTTTACATCAGCCTTTTTTAACTGAGTAACAGAAGCTACTTTCTCAATCAAGTCAGCTTTAGTCATGCCACAACCTCCAAATAACTTGGCGTCCCCAGCGGGATTCGAACCCACGTTTTCGCCGTGAAAGGGCGATGTCCTTGGCCGACTAGACGATGGGGACTTTTCACTTGGTGGGTCGTGCAGGAGTCGAACCTGCGGCCAATAGCTTAAAAGGCTACTGCTCTACCGCCTGAGCTAACGACCCACAAAATCTTTATCTAATATACATATTTGAACGCGATTGTCAACAAATTATTAAACTAATCACAAAAACCTAACAAAAAAGTAAAACTTAGGGTTTAATGAAAAAATTTCTCTGACACCGCTAGTTTAAAAAAACTTGTTTTTTATCAAATCGGGTATATAATCCTTAATAATATAGGGGGCAATTTTATGTCAAAAGAAAAAGATAATTATAAAAAGGAATTGTATAATCTATGGGTAGAGCTTGTAAAATTTCAAAATACACTCATCAAAAAAGAAGAAAAAGTACTGTTGATATTAGAAGGTAGAGATTCTGCAGGCAAAGACGGTATGATAAGAACAATAACAAGACACTTAAGTCCAAGAGAAACACGTGTATTTGCAGTTTCAAAACCTACGGATAAAGAAGCAAAAGAATGGTATTTTCAACGCTTTGTGCCACATTTGCCAGCACCATCTGAGTTTGTATTGTTTAATAGAAGCTGGTACAATAGAGCTGGTGTTGAGCGTGTAATGGGCTTTTGTACAAAAAAAGAGTACGAGCAATTTTATGAAGATGTAGTATATTTTGAAAATTTACTGCTTAATGCTGGCATAAAGATGTTTAAATTCTACCTAGATATTGATAAAAAAGAACAAGAAAAAAGACTAGAATCAAGAAAAAAAGACCCACTTAAACAATGGAAAGAAAGTCCTGTTGACGATGCAGCAATAAAGCACTTTGATGATTATACGCAAGCAAGAAACGAGATGTTTGAGCGCACACATACACCACAGTCACCATGGATAATTGTAAACGCAAATGATAAGCATAATGCACGCTTAAATCTAATTAAATACTTTCTCCTTAATGTTGACTATAAAAATAAAAATGAAAAAATTCTAAATATGGATCCTAATATAGTTGTAGTTTACAACAAAGATTTCTTATCAAACAATTAAATTAAAATACAATACTATGATGCTTTACGATGAATTAGATAAAACTATTTTATACCAGCTTTCGGAGATTGAAAGCAACTTTAAAAACCTGTATACTACTAAAGACGCAGTACATGATTTACGTGTATCTATTAGGCGTTTTATATCGTACCTTTCGTGTTTAAAAAAATACTTAAATATTGATCCACAAATAATACAAAGCGCAAAGTTCTTCCTTCAATCTTCAAACACACTAAGAGATTTAGAAACATTGATTGAAAAAATTAGCTTGCTTGAACCATTTGAGTATGATTTAAAGCCACTTATAGAACATTTGATTAGTGAATACAAACAACAAAAGATTAATTTTCAAAACATCCTCAATTTTTACTTACCAGATTTTCTCTTAAAAACAAAAAGCATGATAGAACATAAAACTCATTACAAAGAACAATACACAAGTACTCCATTTCAAGAGGCACTACAAAAAATACTCAAAAAACTAATCATAAAAATTAAAAAAATAGAACCTAAAAAAAGCAATTTACATAAATTGCGCATCGAGTACAAAAAAGTAAGATACATATTAGAATTGTACAACAAAACTTACCCTGATAACAAAATTCTTGAAGTTATCTCAAAACTAAAATGGCTTCAAGATAAATTAGGCTATATTCAAGATTTAAACGCACATATAAGTTATCTAAAAACTATAAAAACTCTAGATACAAGTAAGGCATGTAGCGCACTTATTAAAACCTTTAAAAGTATTTTAAAGCAAAACAGAAAAAATACCATTTTTGCGCTATCATTCTTTAAATTTTTCCAAATAAGTGATGGTATTTGTAATGAGTGAGTATCCTATTGTAGCAGTAATAGATATCGGTTCTAACTCTATAAGGCTTCAGATTGCTCAAAGCTTAGAAAAAAGCTATAGAATAATCCAAGATTACAGAGAGATTTTTAGGCTCGGCGATTGCGTTTTTTCAAAAGGCTACATTGACGAGCAGACAGCGGAATTGTTTTACAAAAACATAGAGGTTATAAGTAATCTCATACAAAACAACAAAGCTACAATAGTGCGAGCTGTAGGTACAGCAGCCCTAAGAGATGCTTCTAATTCAAAAGAAATTATAGATACAGTTAAACAACGCTACGGGATAGATATAGAAATAATTAGTGGCAAGCAAGAGGCTTATTTTAATTATTTAGCTGTTTTGTATAACTTTGATATAAAAGATATTAATACGCTAACCATAGATATTGGTGGCGGAAGCAGTGAGATTGTACTGTCAGAAAAAGGAGAGTTAGAAGATTCCTATAGCACTTTGCTTGGGTGTTCTAGATTAAAGTACGAATTTTTAAAAAAAGACCCACCAACACAGTCCGAAATTTACGCAATGAAGGATTTTATAGAAAAAACATTGGAAAATATAGAAGATTTTCAGCCAGATACCATTGTTGGCACAGGTGGAACACTAAACAACATTGCAACTATGTACTATATATCCCAAAACAAAAAAGCTTCATCGTATGCTAAGTATGTCCCAAGAAGTTATGTAAAAAACCTCATCAATACTTTAAGGAGAATAAAGATTGACGATATTAAGAAAATAAAAGGTGTTGAAGAAAAACGTGCAGATATTATTTTACCTGCTTGTATGGTAATAGAAAGCATAATGTCTTTATATAGCATTGAAGGTTTTTATACATTTATAGGTGGTCTAAGAACTGGCCTTTTAATCGACACGCTAAATAAAATTGGGTTAGCGTTCCCATTTCAAACCTTAGATAGCGATTTAAAGTTTTCAAGATTAATTGAGCTAGGAAATAAGTTTAATTTTGAAGAACAGCATGCGCTTTGCGTCAAAAACTTATCAAAAAAACTCTTTGAACAACTAAAAGGCACACTAAAACTAAAAGAAAAAGACTTTACTTTACTTGAAGCATCGGCAATTTTGCACGATATTGGCACATACATATCATTTTCAAAACACAATATGCACTCTTACTATCTTATTACAAACTCTTATTTAACAGGATTTAGCTTAAAACAAAAAAACATGATAGCAGCTATTTCATATTTTCACAGGGGTGGCTTACCAAACAAATCTCACGATTTTTATAAGTCTTTTTCAAAAAAAAAGCAGGAAAAAATAAAAAAACTGGCTTCAATATTAAGAATAGCAGATGGTCTAGACAGAAGCCACAGAAGCTTTGTTAAAGATGTTAAAGTAAGTATAGAAAAAGACAATATAAAAATTATAGCTATATCAAGCGAAGATACTTTTTTAGAAATTAAGGCGGCAGACGCAAAAAAGAACCTTTTAGAAAAAATTACTAAAAAAAGTGTGTCAATTATATGAAAAACGGCATTTTTGGTATTATAAACATTGGCTCAAGTGCCATACGCATGCAAATTAGCGAGTTTAAAAATTCTAAGGAAAGGATTTTAGAAAGTATAGTAGTGCCCATTGCGCTTGGTTTGGATACATTTGAGAAAGGTTACATCAGCTTAGAAAAAGCCAAAGAAACTGCCCAAATACTGTCAAAATACGCTCAAAAACTTGACGAATACAATATCTGGGGTAGCTACAAAGCCATTTGTACAAGTGCTATAAGAGATGCCCAAAATAAATATTTCTTTATAAATTACATCAATACAAAAACACAACTTGATATAGAAATCATTGAAGAATCTCAAGAAATGTACATAAAATACTTAGGTGTAAAAAACGATATTAGAAATTTCGACAAATTCGCTCAAGAAGGCCTGTTGATTGCATATTTATCAAGCGGCAGTTTATCAATTAGCATTAAAGAAGGTGAAGTTGATACTTTTGATTCTGTATTTAAGGCAGGCTCGCTTAGGCAATACTTGCTGTTTAAAGACATTGATAAAGTTATAAGATACAAAGCCTACGAGGAACAATTGGGCAAAATTTTAAGTACAATAAAGCAAAATTGTAATACATTAAGTTCAATTAAGCATGTTATTGGCTGTGGGAGTTCTATAAATTTGCTTATAAAAGTAATTAAACCAAAAACGAATAAAATTACCTATAAAGCGCTAAACTCCTTATACAACACCATCAAATCAAGCGATCCTCAATCTATCTCTTCCCAGTATAACTTAAACCAAAATGAATCAAATATAATCGTACCTATTTTATACACATTTTCTGCTTTGCTAAAAATGCTCAACTTAGATGGTTTTTTGTTTTCAAACTCCTCATTTCCCCAGCAGTTGATAAATTTTTATTCAAAAAAATTTAAAGAAAAATCGGTAAATAAGAAAATCCTCAATCAGATTATTGCCTACTCTAAAAAATACAACAACGATCTAAAACATGCTAAAAAAGTTTTATACTTTGCTGATAAGCTGTATTCTGAACTAAAAAGCATTCATTCAATGACACAAAAAGAAAAAATGATTTTAGACTGCGCGTGCGTACTACATGATGTGGGCTACTATATTGGTATTAATAATCACCATCAGCACTCCTACTATATAGCAAAGTCTATAAATATACCGGGGATTGATAAAGAAATCATCGATTATGTTGCAGCAAGTGTACTATTTCACAGAAACAAAGCAAAAATTGAATCCGAAGACGAACTATTAAGTGCACCAATAGAAAAAATTTTAGTGCTAAAAAAAATTATCGCGCTTTTAAAAATAGCCGATTCATTGGATGCAAGCCACATGCAAATAATAGAAGATATTGATATCAATGTCAGTGAAAACGAGGTTAAAATTACAGCTTACGCTTTAAAGATACCTTTTTTGGAAGAATTAACATTTAAAAATAAGTCTGTTGATTTTTTAGAAACTTTTGGGATTACACCAAAGCTATATATAAAGTTAAAGTATGAGTAATTTTTTATACAATAATAGAGAATTAAGCTGGCTTGATTTCAATTACCGCGTACTTGAACAAGCAAGAAGCCCCAGTGTACCGCTACTTGAAAAACTAAAATTCGTTGCCATACACGCATCAAATTTAGATGAGTTTTTCATGGTCAGGGTTGCTGGGTTAAAAGACCAGGTTGATGCTGGATACAATGTAGCAGACCTTTCGCTAAAAACTCCTGCACAACAGCTTAAAGAAATAGCGCTAAAGGTTGCTTCACAGGTAAAAATCCGAAGCGATATTTTTGAAAATTACTTAAAGCCACAGTGTAAATCAAAAGATATACTTATTAACCCTAAAGGTTACTTAGATAAAATAGAAGAAATTTTTTATTTAGATATCCTGCCTGTTTTAACACCCGTTGCTTTAAATAATATAAATAAACTCCCTTTTATCCAAAACCTCAATTCAGTTTTTTTTGTTGAGATAGAAAAAAATTCTCAATTGCTTTACTCTATGTTGATTATACCAAATGTGCTTGCAAAATCATTTAAAATTAAATACAAAAAACAATCTATTTACTATACAACCAACTACATTGTAGAGCAGTTCTTGAGTAAAGTTTATACCAACTACACTATAAAGCGTTACTTCTTATTTAGGCTTACACGCAATGCGGATCTTCCTATACACCAGGAGCTTTCGGAAGATTTGCTTGAAGCTATAGAACACTATTTGGATCAAAGAAAAAAAAGTAATGTTGTTCGATTAGAAATTGACAGAGAAGTTGACAAGTTTTTTATTGACAAATTGATAGACTACTTTGATATTGAACCAAGCGATATTTACATAACAAATGGACTGATTGACTATAGTTTTATCTTTAACATTAAAGAAACAAAAAAATCACTCTACTTTGAACCTTTTAAACCTGCTATCCCAAGTTATCTACAAAATATTAAAAATTTTAGTTTTTTTGATGTGTTAAAATCAAACGATATATTCCTATTTAGACCATACCATGATTTTAAACTTATAATAAGATTTCTTGAGGAAGCAGTTTATGATAAAAATGTTTTGTCTATTAAAATAACACTTTATAGAACAAATGATGACTCAAAAATTATTGAGCTTTTAGAAGAAGCGTCAAAATTAGGAAAGCATGTAAGCGTAGTCATTGAGCTAAAAGCACGCTTCGATGAGGAAAAAAATGTTGAGTGGGCAAAGAGGCTTGAAAATGCTGGCTGTGTTGTCACTTATGGTTTTTTAGACCTCAAAATCCATGCAAAATGCATGCTTATTGTAAGAAAAGAGAAAGACCAATTAATACGCTACACACATATATCCACAGGTAACTACAACGAAAAAACTGCCCTAATATATACGGATATTGATTACATAACAAGGGATGATTTAACTGGCCAGGAAATCGTTAACTTGTTTAATTATATGATGGGTTACTCTGATATTTATGATTGGAAGCGTCTTTCAGTTTCACCAAAGACGCTTAGAAATTCTATAACAGACTTGATAGACAATGAAATAAAAAATGTTAAAAAAGGATCAAAAGGCCATATTATTGTCAAACTCAACTCTTTATATGACAAGCAAATATCTGATAAACTATATGAAGCCTCACAGGCTGGTGTAAAAATTGATCTTTTAGTAAGAGGTTTATGCTCGATTGTGCCAAAAGTAAAAAACTTAAGTGAAAACATTACAGTGAAAAGTACCATTGGTCGTTTTTTGGAACATGCACGAATTCTATACTTTTATAATAACGGCAAAGAAAAGCTTTTTATTTCAACTGCCGACTGGATGGTAAGAAATTTTGACAAGCGTATTGAGCTTTTATATGAAGTAAATAACCCCATGGCAAAAAAATTTTTAAAAACTGTGCTTAAGGTAAGCTTGAGTGATAAAACCGCGTGGGAGTTAGTTAACTATACTTACAAAAGGGTTTCAAAAGACTATAAAGTTCTTGGTTCTCAGTATTTTTTTCTTAAAAATATATCAAAAATAACATAAGCTTATAGTATCTTTTTTGGCAACTGCCAGTTCTTAGAAAAAGCAACGACACGTAACGCAAATATAATAAATGTGCAAATGAACAAATTGATCGAAGTATTCAGTTTTAATAGATAGAAAGCATAAAATGCTGAAGTGCCAACCAAGCACGCTGAAGCATAAATCTCTTTTTTTAACACTAACGGTATTTCAGCCGACAAAACATCCCTTATCATGCCACCGGCTACCGCTGTAATTGTACCTAAAATAATAGAACCAATAAAGCTCATATGATAATCTATGGCTTTTGATACGCCAATTGCACTAAATACACCAAGACCCATTGCATCGAAATAAAAAAACAATCGCCTATTTTCTATGATTTTTGGGCTAATAAAAACCAATATTGATGTTATTATTGCTATTATTATATCAAGGTTGTGAACAAAAACATACGGTGGTAAACTGTCTAAAATAACATCTCTAATAATCCCTCCACCAATTGCCGTCACAAGACCAAGCACAACCACGCCAAACACATCCATTTGCTTTTTAACACCCATAAGCGCTCCAGATGCAGCAAACGCCATTGTGCCTATAGCATCAAGTATATTAACCCAACTTATCATATTAGTTTTTGACAATTATTATAGAAAATTGACAGAGTTTTTAACATCTAAGTAGTCTTTACTCTTTAATGTTTTTTAGTTTTTAAACTCTAATTGTTTGCCGTTTCTTTCATAAAATTGACTTTTAACATATTAGTAGCTAATTGTCAAAAACTAATATTTGATTTTTATAACTTGATTGTTTATAATGTGCGTGGGATTACAAAAGGAGGTTACATGAAAAGGACATTTCAACCACACAACACACCAAGAAAAAGAACTCATGGCTTTAGGGCTAGAATGAAAACAGCAAACGGCAGAAAAGTGCTATCCAGAAGAAGAGCAAAAGGTAGAAAAAGATTGGCAATTTAAAATTTGATTTTGAACGTATAAATAAATCGAAAGAATTTACATATCTATACAATAAAGGTTATAGGTATGTAAGTGTATTTTTTATAGTTTTTTTAAAAAAAGATGCGTCTTATACTAAAAGAGTGGCTGTTGTAGCTAGCAAAAAAATTGGTAACGCTGTTTTAAGAAATAAAGCAAAACGCCGCATGAAAGAAGTGATGAGGTTATCAAAAGAATATATAAAAGCAGGAACAAGTATCGTATTGGTTGCTAGGAAGCCTGTGATAACAGCTGACTTTAAGTTATTAATTGAAGCTTTTCAAAACATACTTGAAAAGTTTTATCAGTATGAAGAAAATAAGCAAAATTCTTAGTCTGTTTTTTATTAAAGCAGTAAGGTTCTATCAGTTATTTATATCACCTATTTTCCCAAATAGTTGCAGATTTTACCCAAGTTGTTCAAATTACTCTATTGAAGCAGTTAAAAAATTTGGCTTTTTTGAAGGATTAATATTATCAATCTGGCGCATTTTAAGGTGTGGACCATGGAGCAAGGGTGGCTTTGACCCACCAAAACCAATATTTAAGAGGAATAAATTATGCAAGAAAACGAAAAAAGAATTTTAATAGCAGTGCTGCTGACTGTACTAATTATAGTATTCTACGATTATTTTTTTATGCCAAAAACTGTAAATGTGCAAACAAACACACAAAATCAAACAGCTAAACTTGAACCAAACCTTAAAAATATTGAAAGCGTAAACAACCAAAGCACAAAAAATATGATTGTAAATATAAGTTCTAATGATCTAGAAATTGGTGTATCAAAAATTGATGGTACAATTAAAGATCTTTATCTAAAAACTTACAAACAAGATAACAAATATATTAATTTGGCTGATCCTAACTCAAAAATTGGTCTGTTTTATACTCAATTTGAAGATCCAAAACTACAAAAAATATCACAAAGTGGCCTATACAGCGTGGATGTAAAAAAAGTTAATGGCACAACTATAGCCACGCTTACTAAATCCGACGGCGATATAAAAATCATAAAACGCTATACTATTAAAAACTACGGCCTTACTTTTGAAACAAAAATAGCTAACAACACTCAACCCTTAAATTCTAACTATGTACTTTTATTGGGAGAAAACTTTGGCAAATCAACCAAAGATTCTCATGTTGGAGCAGTAGCTTTAATAAATGATAAAATAAAAACTGATAAAGATATAGGCTCTGGTATTAACTTGTCGTGGATTGCGCTTGAAGATAAATATTTCTGCGTGGCATTATATGATAATAGTTCCCTTCATGGAGGTTTCAAAGAAATAAACGCAAACAAATACATTTATGTCGATTCAAATACACAAAAATCTATAAACGCGTATGCTGGACCTAAATCCAGTGGTATTATATCTGCCTACGATCCACAATTAGATCGTATAGTTAGGTTTGGTACGTTTGGTTTTATTGGTAAACCACTGCTTTACGTATTAAAATACTTATATTCAATTGTTGGCAATTATGGTCTTGCTATTATTTTACTTACTTTTTTAATAAGACTAATCTTTTACCCACTTACATATAAATCCTTTAAATCTATGAAAGAAATGTCAAACCTTCAGCCACAATTAAAGGAGTTGCAGTTAAAATACAAGGGTAAACCCGAGCTTTTAAATAAAGCTACTATGGAACTATACAAAAAACATAAAGTCAATCCATTGGGCGGATGTTTACCTATTTTAATACAAATTCCTGTATTTATTGCTTTGTATAATGTTTTACTCAACGCTATAGAGTTAAGGCACGCGCCATTTATTTTTTGGATTACAGATCTCTCAGCAAAGGATCCATACTATATAACACCTATTATAATGGGAATTACTATGTTTATACAGCAAAAACTCTCACCTTCTACGCTAGATCCAATGCAAGCAAAAATTATGCTGTTTTTGCCTATTATTTTTACAATAATGTTTATGGGTTTTCCATCTGGACTTGTTATATACTGGATTGCAAACAATGTATTTACAATTATACAACAACTTATTGATACTAGGTTAATTAAATCAAGAACTAAAGCAAAATGATTGATGATGATGTTATTGCAGCTATTGCAAGCGGGTATGTTGAATCTGCTATAGGAATTGTTCGTGTAAGTGGCAAAAATTCACTAGAGTTATTAAAAAAAATTTTTTATCCTAAAAAGGTAGATTTTGAAGCAAATAAAATCTATCACGGTTTTGTAAAAAACATTAGCTCAAAAATTATTGACGAGGTGATGGTTAGTGTTTTCAAATCCCCTCACTCATACACAGGTGAAGATTCTTTTGAGATTAATTGTCACGGTGGTTTGCTAGTAATGAGAAACGTTCTTGAGTTAGTTTTAAATAATGGAGCACGCTTGGCTCAGCCTGGTGAATTTACAAAAAGAGCTTTTTTAAATAACAAAATCGACCTTGTTCAAGCAAATGCCATTGTGAATTTAATTAAAGCGAAAACTCAAAAGGCTCTAGACATAGCTTTTAATCAGCTGCTTAAAAAAAACACAACCATTATCGAAAATTTGCGTGAAAAAATAGTTTTTTTAATGGCTGAAAACGAAGTTACGATTGACCATCCGGATGAAGATATAAGCGATGTTAACTTAAAAAAAAGAATGTCTCTATTAAATGAAGTTCGCAGTTTAATTGAAAAGTTATTGAACTATGCTAAAAAAGGTCAATATTTTTTTGAAGGCGCAAGTGTTGCTATAATAGGCAAACCCAACGTAGGCAAATCTAGTTTACTAAACGCAATTTTGGGTCACCAAAGGGCTATAGTAACCGAAATTCCCGGCACCACAACAGATATCGTCTCAGAAATGATTAACCTAAACGGTGTTCCACTTAAAATATTAGATACTGCAGGTATTAGAAAGCATTCAAACAAAATTGAATTTTTAGGTATACAAAAAACCAAAGAAGTCATTGATAATGCTGATTTGCTTATAGCCGTTTTTGATGCAAGCAAAGAATTTGATGAAGAAGACAAAACAATACTTGAGCTTATAGATAATAAAAAAAATGCACTTGTTGTCTTAAATAAATCTGACTTGCCGATGCGCTTAAAACTCCCTCTTGAGCTTGAAGCAATTAAAGTTTCTTGTTTAAAAAAAACGGGCCTTGAAGAGCTTAAAAACAAACTTTATTCTATACTTCTTGAAAATTACAGTGAAGAAGAAGTAGTTTCATTGAATTCTAGCCAAATCATAGCACTTCAATCTGCACTCAAACAAACAAAAAAGATAAAAAAGGCTTATCAAAAATCTCTAGATCCTGCTTTGATTGCCATAGATTTGCAGCTTTTGGCAGACTTTATTGAACAGATCATTGGTAAAATCGAAAATGAAGATATTTTGGACAATGTATTTAAAAATTTCTGTGTTGGAAAATAAAAAGTTTCACGTGAAACATTAGAGGTTAACAATGTATATCTATCCCAAAAAATATGATTGTATAGTTATCGGTGGTGGGCATGCAGGCTGCGAGGCGGCATTAATTTGCGCAAGACTCAATTTAAACACTTTATTAATAACAATATCCGTTGAGACAATCGGTGCTATGAGCTGTAACCCAGCTATTGGAGGACTAGCAAAAGGCCATTTAGTTAAAGAGGTTGATATTTTCGGTGGCGAAATGGCCAGAAACATAGACGACACTGGTTTACAATTTAAAATATTAAATAAAAGCAAAGGCCCAGCTGTATGGTCATCAAGGGCTCAGGCAGATATGCCAGCTTATAGGCTAAGAATGAAGCATTTGCTTGAGCACCAAGAACATTTAGATGTAAAGCAGGCTAATGTTGATGAAATTGTTGTAGAAGACGGAAAAATTAAAGGGGTGATTACACATATAGGTAATGAGTTTTTGTGCGATGCATTAATCATTGCAAGTGGTACTTTCTTAAAAGGTAAAATATTTATAGGACTAAACGAATTTCACGCAGGCAGGGCATGGGAGCCGCCATCAGATAAACTATCGGAGAGTCTTGCAAAAGCTGGTCTTGTTATAGGAAGACTAAAAACGGGCACAACGCCTCGTTTAGATGCAAGAACAATAGATTTTGATGCACTAGAGCCTCAAATGGGTGATGATGAGCCTATACCGTTTTCTTTCAAAACAGAAAATTTTAACCCACCCAATTACCCATGCTATCTCACATACACAAATAAAAAAACACACAAAGTAATTCACTCAAATTTAGACAAATCACCCCTTTACAGTGGTATGATACATGGTATTGGTACAAGGTATTGTCCATCTATTGAAGACAAAGTTGTAAAATTTCCGGATAGAGAAAGGCATCAGATTTTTTTAGAGCCACAAGATGCAAACTCAAACGAAATTTATGCAGATGGATTAAACACATCGCTTGATTATGAAGTGCAAGTTGCTTATCTAAGAACCATCAGAGGTTTAGAAAATGTAGAAATTGTAAGGCCAGGTTATGCAATAGAGTACGATTTTGTTAACCCTATTCAACTAAAACACACACTAGAAACAAAAAAAATTAGGGGTTTATTTTTGGCTGGCCAAATAAACGGCACAAGTGGTTACGAAGAAGCAGCGGCTCAAGGTATGGTGGCTGGGATAAACGCAAGCTCATACTTATTGGGAAAATCACCTTTTATACTGGGCAGAGATGAAGCCTATACTGGTGTAATGATAGATGATTTGGTTACAAAAGGCGTTAAAGAACCC